>JADIMB010000097.1 GCA_017694995.1 Candidatus Cryptobacteroides faecavium
CGCGTACTTTGTATTTGTCTTTACCGAGTTCTTTCGCCAACAGCCGGTTCTTTTCGCCGGTCAGGCCCGGGTCTTCGGCCAGGATCTCCTCCGCGCAGCTGCGTGCATCGTTAAGTATGAGTCCGTCCCTGGCCAGGGATGCTATGTTGAGCGATATGGGGAGTCCGCTCTGCTGTGTGCCCTCCAGGTCGCCGGGGCCGCGCATCTTCATATCCTCCTCGGCGAGTTCAAAACCGTTTTCCGTGCTGCACATCAGCTCTATGCGGTGCTTTGACTCTTTGCTGAGCCGGCTGCCTGTCATCAGTACGCAATAGGATTTTTCGGACCCCCTTCCGACACGTCCGCGGAGCTGGTGCAGCTGGCTCAGGCCGAATCTTTCCGCACTTTCTATGACCATCACAGAGGCGTTTGGCACATCGACACCCACTTCTATTACCGAAGTGGCTACCAGGATATTGGCCCTGCCGGAAGCGAAAGCGTCCATATTGAATTTCTTGTCCTCGTTGGACTGCTTGCCGTGCACTATGGCGGTCTTGTAAGGAGGGAACGGGAACGCCTTGACTATCTGTTCAAATCCGTTCTCGAGGTTCTTGTAGTCCATTTTCTCGCTCTCGAATATCAGCGGATATACCACGAATATCTGCCTGCCACGTGCAATCTGCTCCCGCATGAACTTATACAGCGCGGGACGCTTGCCTTCAGACGCGTGTATGGTCTGTACGGGTTTCCTGCCCGGCGGCAGCTCGTCTATTACGGAGACATCGAGGTCCCCGTACAGTGTCATGGCCAGTGTCCTCGGTATGGGGGTGGCAGTCATTACAAGGATGTGGGGAGGCCTTCCGCAGGAGGCCTTCCTCCACAGTTTGGCCCTCTGCTCTACACCGAAGCGGTGCTGCTCGTCCACTATTGCAAGCCCCAGGTTCCTGAAAAGGACATCGTCTTCTATCAGGGCGTGCGTCCCCACTATTATCCCTATAGAGCCGTCTTCCAGCCCGGCATGGATTTCCCTGCGCTCAGCCGTCCTGCTGCTTCCCGTGAGCAATGCCGTCCTGACACCTGTCGGCTCAAGATATCTGGATATGTTCTTGAAATGCTGCTGCGCAAGCACCTCGGTCGGGGCCATTATACAGGCCTGGTATCCGTTACCGACGGCGATAAGGGCAGTAAGCACAGCCACCATGGTCTTTCCGCTGCCCACATCCCCCTGCAGGAGGCGGTTCATCTGGTGCCCGCTTTTCATGTCGTTGCGTATTTCCGTGATCACTCTTTTCTGCGCACCGGTCAGCGGGAATGGCAGGGCTTCATAGCACCTGTTGAATGCGTCTCCTACTCTCGGCATCAGGATGCCGTGTGCGTCACGGCTGTGTATGTACTTCTGTTTCAGCAGGGAAAGCTGCAGGAACAGCAGCTCCTCGAATTTAAGTCTGTATTTCGCCCTTTCAAGAGACTGCGCGTCTTTTGGGAAATGTATGTTTTTCAGGGCGAATGCAAGCGGTACGAGCCCTTTCTCTTTCATGAGCCATACAGGGAGTGTCTCTTCTATTTCCGGAAGGCACGCATTCAGCGCATACTCCTGCATCCTGTTCATGACCCTGCCTGTTATGCCTCCGTTTTTCAGTTTCTCGGTGCTGGGATACACTCCTGTCATAGTCAGTCCTTTGTCCGGCAGCCGGCTGCCGGAGTCAGTCCCTGCACCCCGTCCTCTTTCCGTGCGGGGGATGCCTGACTCGGTCAGGTTGTCCACCTCAGGATGGACCATGTTCACCATGCCGTTGAATACGGTGGGCTTTCCGAAAAAGATGAACTCCCTGCCCGGCTCCAGCTTCCCGTACATCCACTTTATACCTTTGAAGAACACCAGTTCAAGCCTGCCGCTTCCGTCCTCCACTATCACGCGCATCCGTTTTACGGTGTTGAACCTGATATCATCACCTGATTTCGGCTTCTTTCCCCGGACGATATCCCCGGAACCGGTCTCCTGCACATGCCCTTCATCCGCCATACCTCTGCCGGGTCCTTCCGCGGCCGCCCCGGGAATGTCACTGCGCACCAGTCCCGACGCACCGTAAAGCTCCCTTGCGATGACCCTCGCCCTGATCTGTATGAATGCCATGTCCGGCCTTATCTCCCTGACCGGTACAATGCTGCTTCTGTCTATATACCTGAATGGATAAAGACGTATCAGGTCTCCGAATGTATTGATACCCAATTCTTTCTGCAGCAGTTCGGCCCGTTTGGGCCCCACACCTGGCAGATACTGGATACCGCTTTCCAATTCACTTCTCTCCATGACTCATCCTTTAAACCTGTATACAGTCCGATATTCATGCAAGCCGGAATGCTTTCTACGGCTTTACCGAGCAAATTTAATAAAAATCCAGGTGAATCCGCCATGACTCCGGTATGTTAACGTCAGTGTGACTGGGGGTGGCATTGCTGAATGATATCACATCCTTTGTCCGGCAGAGTTTTGTTTTGTGTAACTACTTAGTTTTCAGTCGCTTGTCTTTGATGTTGTTCTCCCGGTCCCAATATCAGAAAGGGTACCGGGAGAATGATGTTGATACTAATATGTTGATAATCCATAAATTAGACTGTGTTTAAATCTGTCGGTCAATGATGCCCGTCTGGCCACTTCATGTCCACATATACTGTAGCGCCTCGGCAATGCAAGCCTGTCGGCTTATGTGACTGGTTCATTCCGCAGCTTCCATGGGACCGGAGGACTCCTGTCTGCTGCAAAATGAACCAGTCTAATGCTCTCGCATTTGCATTGCACTCGGCTTCTGCGTATATTTGACCTGTTAACACATTTTACCGGAAAAATGCTTCTTTCTAAAATCAAGCTGTCAATGCGTTTCGGCAGGGTAACTTATGTGGTGTCGTCTGTCCTTTCACTGGTCATGACTGTCTTCGCGGTCTTGTCCCCGCAGGTTATTCCTTTATGTATCATCATAAAGTTGCTCAGCATCCCGGTGATTCAATATCTGGTCACGAATCTGTCGGAAGGACTAGTCATGTATTTCTATATTAACCTTGGAATCAGCAAGAAAGAATACTGCCTGATCCCGGCCGCGGTGGACTTTGGCATATTTGTCTTGCTGATGACAGCATCAGGTATAGCAGGCTATGCGCTCACATAAAGAAAATACACTGCTCGTTGACAGCGTGCATCTTGAGTTCGGACGTAACACGGTCCTCCAAAGTGCATATATCACTTCCCGCACCGGACGGGTGACAGGGGTCCTGGGAAGGAACGGCTCCGGAAAATCAAGCCTGTTCAAATGTATCATGGGCGGAATCAGACCTCAGAATATTTTCATCCGCTTCAATGATGAGCTTTCTGTGGATTACGGGCATATCGGCAGGAGGGTGAAGTACCTTCCCCAAAGAAACTTCATGCCGGGGTCAATGACGCTCGGGGAGGCATTCTCTCTCTATGGGGTTGATTATGATGGTATCGTGGCATTTGATGCAAAGTTTTCCGGTTATCGCGGCATGACTTTACGGGAACTCTCGGGAGGAGAGGCAAGGATAGCCGGGATGTACCTGGTGCTGATGTCTGATGCAGAATTCTGCATCCTTGACGAACCCTTTTCGAATGTCGCCCCGAACTGTATCGATAAAATTCAGGCCCTGATCCTGGAGCAGAAGTCCCGCAAGGGCATAATCGTCTCTGACCATATGTATGAGCAGATAATCGGGATTTCCGATGACCTGTACCTCCTGCGTGACGGATATACATTCCCGATAAAGAGCAGGGAAGACCTTATTGATAACGGATACATCCGCAGGTAGCCGTCCTGTGGCGTTCCCGCCGTCTCTTCCGCAACCACATGACTCCCTTCTCCATGAAGCTGCAGCCGGGTCTGCTTCCATATCCGTCCCGGCGGACGGGCCAGGTGTGCTTCAAGCCGGTGCGGGGAGTGAATCAAAGTTCATGTTTCCGGAGAAAGTTTCTAAATTTGTCAGCATTTCCATAGAAATCACAAGGAATGGTATTCATAGACAAGATAAAATCGCTGTATCCTATTTCTGCTGCTACGGAGCGTATGCTGATGGATTCGGTCACAGTCTGCCGCTTTCCGAGAAAGCATCTCCTGGTCAAGGCGGGGGAGTGCTGCCGTTCCGCCTATTTCATCGAAAAGGGGATGACAAGGTCCTACTGGCTGGTGGACGGGAACGAGGTCACCACATCGTTCTCGGGAGAAGGAGATATAGTATTCAGCATGGACGAGCTTTATTATATAATAAGGTGAGCGAGGAATACGTGGAGGCTCTCGAGGACTTGGTGGCATACAGGATAGGCATCGGTGACCTTCTGGGACTTTTCCGGACAAATATCGAGCTAGCCAACTGGGGCAGGATCATCCACCAGAACGAGTACAGGCGTCTCCACCGCTCCCACCGTGACACACTCACTCTTTCCGCCGAAGAAAGGTACGTGGAGTTCAGGAAGCAGTTCCCCCAGGTGTGCCAGAGGGTCCAGCTCGGCTACATCGCCTCATATCTCGGGACAACCCTTCCTACTTTGAGCCGGCTGAGGTCGAAAGGGACGGCCTCCGGC
>JADIMB010000098.1 GCA_017694995.1 Candidatus Cryptobacteroides faecavium
TTATTATACAGTCCTGTAGCTCAGTTGGTTAGAGCACTACACTGATAATGTAGGGGTCAGCAGTTCAAGTCTGCTCAGGACTACAGTTCTTTATTTTTTTTGATGAGATTGAGGCGGACAAGAGAGAAAGGAAGCAGTTTACTGCTGTAAATGACTGACTGACGATTCGCAGTCCAACAAAGATATCATCAAAAAGAAACGAAAAAATGGGGGTATAGCTCAGTTGGCTAGAGCATCTGCTTTGCAAGCAGAGGGTCGTCGGTTCGAATCCGTCTATCTCCACTCTATTTTTGAAGTGCCTTGCTTTACAGTGAGGCACTTTTTTTTAATTGCTTGCTGCAGAAGTGCAATTGTCAGTACATTTTTTTATTTTTGCCGCATAAAAACAGCAAGATTATGATTACAGAAGAAATCACCAAGGCAGTAGAGACATTGCGTTCCGGCGGAGTTATCCTTTATCCTACAGATACAGTTTGGGGGTTGGGGTGCGACGCTACAGACCCGTCGGCTGTCGCGAGGATATTCAGGATAAAAGAACGCTCTGATTGCAAGTCACTTGTGCTTCTGGCAGATGACATGAACATGATTGCAAGATATGTGAGGGCGATACCGGACATGGCGATCCAGCTGGTGGAGATCAACGACAAGCCGATGACTATCATATATCCCGGGGCATTGGTCGGCAATGCGCCTGAGGCGGATTCACTCCCGCCTGCAGATCCGTACAAGCTCGCTTACAATGTAGTGGCTGAAGACAGGTCTGTGGGCATAAGGATACCGCTGATGAAGTTCTGTGTGGAGTTGGTGCGCAGATTCGGAAGGCCCGTAGTTTCCACTTCCGCCAATATCTCCGGAGAGCCGTCTCCAAGGAATTTCAAGGAAATATCCCAGGTTATCAAAGATTCTGCAGACTATATCGTGGACCAGTCCCTGGAGAAAGGCTCCACGGGAAGGCCGTCATCTATTATAAAGGTGGAACTTGACTCGACCGTGAAGATAATACGTTAGCAGCTGAAGGCCTTCATGTGGGAGGGCTTCCGTTTCTGTCCTGGACTCTCCAGCGGCTTTTGTCACATCCATCTGAGATACACTGCCTCCGCGGCAGTGACGGCTGCTGTCTCCGTGCGCAGTCTGGATGCTCCCAGATGCACGGGGATGAATCCGTGCGACATGGCCAGGGAGGCTTCATCCTTTGAGAAATCCCCTTCAGGCCCTATGAGGATGATGTATTCTGAGCCGTGATATGACGCCATGGCTTCTTTTATCGAGATTCTTGGATGTGTCTCATCCTCGAAACAGTAGGCGATCAGCCGGAGCGGCTCCTGCGGGATGGTGCCGCCGGATGCCGGAGCGGTATGCGTCTCGTCCCTTGCCGTCCCGTATTCCAGTATGAAATCCTTTACTGTCACAGGTTCATTTATTTGAGGGACAGTGCCTTTCAGGGATTGCTTGGCGGCGGAGACAAGGATTTTCTCCAGTCTGGAGGTCTTGAATACCTTTCGTTCGGAATGCTGTCCGATTACCGGGGAGATGATGTCCAGCCCGAGCTCGCAGGCCTTTTCCGCAAACCATTCATACCTGTCCGCATTCTTGGTAGGGGCTACGGCCATATGCAGGGTGTACGGGTGCGCCCCCCAGTTCTCGTGTACATCCAGTATCTCCGCCTCGACCGCCTTCGGGGAGTCGGAGATTATCCTGCACTCGTACATGCATCCTGTCCTTCCGATGACACTGATGCTGTCGCCTTTCCGGTGCCTCAGCACTTTGACACAGTGTGCCGATTCTTCCTCTCCCAGGCGGCAGGTCTGCATGCCTATGTCCGTCGAATAGAAAATATCCATTGTCTTCTAAATTTTTTCCAAAATTCCTTTGTGGACCTTTCCTTGGCGGCCTGTCAGGGCCGCACTGCGGGCTTTTCCTCTCCAGAAAATAGTAATCACATGTAATTCAGTGGATTGGCTTTATCGGACTTACGTTGATTACTTCTTTTGTCTGAGGCGGAATCCGGTCCCGGCGTACAAATGTACATAAAATCGGAGCTTCTGTCCCGGCTGCAGGAAAACTTTATGCAAAATTGGAACGACTCCGTATTGTATTGTCAATTAAAACACTACCTTTGCGCCCGAAAAATATATTTTAGATGAAGACATTTGAAGAACTCGGCGTGTCGGAGGAGATACGCCGCGCAATTGAAGAGATGGGGTACGCATACCCGATGCCTGTGCAGGAAGAAGTGATCCCGTATCTGCTTGAGAACGGGCATGATGTGGTTGCATTGGCGCAGACAGGGACAGGTAAGACAGCGGCGTTCGGGCTGCCGCTGATACAGAAGACTGTGGTGGAAGAGAATTACCCGCAGTCGCTAGTGCTGTGCCCGACCAGGGAGCTATGCCTGCAGATTGCAGGGGACCTTAATGACTATTCCAAGTATGTGGACGGGCTGAAGGTGCTCCCGGTGTACGGAGGGTCTTCCATCGAGAGCCAGATACGTTCCCTGAAGAAGGGGGTGCATATCATCGTGGCGACCCCGGGGCGTCTGCTGGACCTCATGAAGCGCAAGACCGTGTCGCTCTCCACTATTACGAATGTGGTGATGGACGAGGCTGACGAGATGCTGAACATGGGGTTCTCCGAGGATATAAACGCTATCCTGGCTGATGTGCCGCAGGAGAGGAACACGCTTCTGTTCTCCGCCACTATGAGCGACGAGATAGCGAAGATAGCGAAAAACTATCTCCATGACGCAAAGGAGATTACCATCGGCCGGCGCAATGAGGGGACGGCCAATGTCAAGCATATAGTCTATATGGTCCACGCCAAGGACAAATACGAGACTCTCAAGAGGATAGTGGACTACAATCCGAAAATATACGGCATCATCTTCTGCCGCACCAAGATAGAGACGCAGGAGATAGCCGACAAGCTGATGCAGGAGGGATATAACGCCGACTCCCTCCACGGGGACCTCTCCCAGGCGCAGAGGGACCTGGTGATGCAGAAGTTCCGCATCAGGAACCTCCAGCTCCTGGTGGCTACGGACGTGGCCGCGCGCGGGCTGGATGTGGATGACCTCACGCACATCATCAACTACGGCCTTCCTGACGATACCGAGAGCTACACGCACAGGAGCGGACGTACCGGCCGTGCGGGAAAGACCGGGACATCCATCGCCATCATCAACCTCAAGGAGAAAAACAAGGTCAAGGCCATTGAGAAGGCCATAGGCAAGCAGTTCGAGAAAGGGGAGATACCTACGGCATGGCAGATATGCAAGAAGCAGCTGTTCAAAGTGATAGACGACCTGGAGAAAGTAAAGGTAAATGAGGAGGAGATCAACGAGTTCATGCCTGAGATCTACCGCAAGCTGGACTGGCTCGACAAGGAGGACCTCATAAAGAGGGTCGTGTCCCACGAGTTCAACCGCTTCTTCGAGTACTACCGCGACAGGGACGAGATAGAGACCGTGTCCGATTCGAAGAAAGGCCGCGACCGTGAAGAGAAGAAAGGTCCGCGCAAGGCTGAGGCCGGCTACACCAGGATGCACATCAACCTGGGCAAGATAGACCATTTCAACCTCCGCGGCCTGATGGCTATGCTCAATGACAACACCCGCAGGCGCGTGGATGTCGGGCGTGTGGACCTGATGAAGAAGTTCTCTTTCTTCGAGGTCGAGGAGAAGGAGACAGAGAATGTGCTCAAGGCTTTCCGCGGACTGACATGGAACGGCCGCAATGTGGTGGTGGAGATAGCCCAGGAGGACCCTAATGCCGGCGCTGACGGCCAGGATGACTTTCAGACAAAGCAGGGGAAGCGCCGTGACCGCTCCGGAAGGCCTGGCCGCTCCTCCCGCCGCAGACGCTGATATTGACAAGGCCCTTCAGGGCCGCACCGGAGCGTCAGCGAGGTTTCCGGAAGGAAACCGAAGCAGCGCAGGTGCCGGCGTAGCGAAGCGGAGCCGCATGCCCCGACGGGGCTGTCACCGTCAGGTGACTGGGGGTGGATGGGTACATGATATATCCGGCGAGCGTCACTGAGAAGCTGTTTAAAATTTTATCGATATAAATTTTATAAGAGATTTTCGAGGGGAGATTTTCTGATTTATTGAAAAGGATAGCAGAGCTATCTGATTGAAAAAAATCAGAAAATATACACCGGAAAGGTCCATAAAAGAATTTTTGAGAAAAATTTAAACAGTTTCTGAAGTAAGTCAGAAAAATAATTGTCGAAAGCCAAAGGTATAATTAGAAGAACCAATATATCATGTACATAGGACTGATATCTGACACGCACGGGACATTCGACAGGCCGTTCATGGACTTCCTGAGGCCTGTCGACGAGATCTGGCATGCCGGGGACTTCGGCTCTCTGGAGACCGCTCAGGCAATCGCCTCATTCAAGCCTCTGAGGGGTGTCTACGGCAATATAGACGGCTATGACATCCGTATGGACTATCCCATGTACCAGCTGTTCGGCTGTTGCGGGATGAAGGTCCTGATGATCCATATCGGGGGGTATCCCGGTAGATATGACCCCCGGGCCAGGGCCCTGATAGACGAGCACAGGCCGGACCTGTTTGTCTGCGGGCACTCCCATATCCTGAAGGTGATGCCTGACAGGAAGCGGGATATGATGGTACTGAATCCGGGCGCCGCAGGAATCTACGGGTCCCATCTCGTGCGGACGGCCCTCAGGTTCCACATCGACGGCGGGGAGATTCATGATATGGAAGTCTTTGAACTTGACAAGGACAACGGGAAACCGGTGTCCGGAATGTAACAAGTGTGTCCGGATTGGCTTGAATCACAATATATTATGGCTACAGTAAAACAGAAGACCGTATGGTTCTGCACCTCCTGCGGGAACGAGAGCCCCAAATGGATGGGCCGCTGCCCGGCGTGCGGGGAGTGGAATACGATGGTGGAGGAAAAAGTGGCGACCGGGAAGCCTTCGGGGGGCCGCCAGCAGGCTTTTTCTGTGCCCGGAAGCGGACAGAAGCCGGTGCCCCTTGCCGAGATAGACTCTACTGCCGAGGTACGCATCTCGCTGAACAACGCCGAGATGGACAGGATCCTGGGCGGAGGGCTCGTGGAGGGGTCCCTGGTGCTCATAGGAGGGGAGCCTGGGATAGGGAAGTCCACTCTTTCTCTCCAGATACCTCTGCACTGTAAAGGGCTGAAGACCTTGTATGTCACGGGGGAGGAAAGCGCCCGGCAGGTGAAGCTGCGGGCCGCAAGGCTCGGTGGAGACGGCTCTGACTGCCTGATATACAGCGAGACCCTGATGGAGAATATCCTGTCCGAGGCACGGAAAGTGTCCCCGGATCTCATGGTGGTGGACTCTGTGCAGACCATGTATACCCAGACTATAGATTCATCCCCGGGCTCGGTGTCGCAGATAAAGGAGACGGCGGCCCTGCTTCTGCGCTTCGCCAAGGAGACAGGGATTCCTGTGATACTGATAGGCCATATCACCAAGGAGGGCAGCATAGCCGGCCCGAAGATCCTGGAGCATATAGTGGATGTGGTCCTGCAGTTCGAGGGTGACAGCAGGGGGACATACAGGCTGCTGCGCAGCATAAAGAACCGTTTCGGCTCCACTTCCGAGCTCGCGGTCTTCGAGATGACAGGGAAAGGCCTGAGGGAGGTGAGCAACCCTTCCGAGATGCTTATCCCGATGCATGAGGAGGGCCTGAGCGGGGTGGCGGTAAGCGCCATGCTCGACGGGACACGCCCGTTCCTCATAGAGGTGCAGGCCCTTGTGAGCTCGGCAGCGTACGGCACTCCGCAGCGTTCGGCGACAGGCTTCGATGTCCGCAGGCTGAACATGCTGCTCGCTGTCCTGGAGAAAAGGGCCGGGTTCAAGCTCGGGGTGAAGGATGTGTTCCTGAACATGGCGGGAGGCCTCCGCGTGAATGACCCGGCCTGCGACCTGGCCGTAGTTTGCGCTGTGCTTTCTTCCAACTTCGATTTCGCTATCCCTCCTGACACATGCTTTGCCGGGGAGGTCGGACTGAGCGGGGAGATCCGCCCTGTCTCCCAGTCCGACAGGCGTGTCATGGAGGCGCAGAGGCTCGGCTTCCGACGGATATATGTCTCGTCTTTCGGCAACTCGGAAAATATGCCTTCCGGCATAGATGTGGTCAGGGTCGCGGATATACCGGCGCTCTGCCGCTCGCTGTTCAAAGAGCAGTGACCGGCTTTGTGGTGCCCCTTAACAAGGGGCTGTCACCGTCAGGAGACTGGGGGTAGACAGTCGGGATTTCCGGAAGGGCCCTTCAGGGCCGCACCAGAGCGTCAGCGAGGTTTCCGGAAGGAAACAGAGCAGCGCAGGTGCCGGCGTAGTGAAGCGGAGCCGCATGCCCCACCGGGGCCGTCACCGTCAGGTGACTGGGGGTAGACAGTCGGGATTTCCGGAGGAAATCCCCTTAACGTTAGTGAGACGGATTCCGGTCATAAATGATAAAATATTGATTTTTGGGATAATATTGTTAAACATAAATTCGTCGGACTGACGTTATTTAATCAAACAATGAAAAAAAGAATCAGCCTTGATTTCCTGTCTGTGCTCCTGGCACTGGCAACAATCGCCGTTTTTGTCCTTCTGGTTATACTTACAGGGAGAAAGGACGGCAGGACCGACCCGTCAATTACTTTTACAGAGCATGAAATCTCCCTGATACGGTCAGCGGACTCGCTCATGAGAGTGCTGACAGTCAGTGATTCCGCCGACCTGGCGGTGCTCCGCGGCAAATCCTCCGCACTCTCCGGAGCAGATATGTCCTCTCCGTACTTTTCCAGACTGTCGCGCCTGATGGTGGCCACCATGCTCGACTCGGCGCAGGCCGGGGTGGGGATCGCCGCTCCTCAGGTCGGTGTGCAGAAAAGGGTCGTGGCCGTGCAGCGCTTCGACAAGGAAGGGGAGCCCGTTGAGGTCTATCCCAATATCAGCATAAATTCCTTTTCCGGCGAGCCTGTGCCTGGCCGGGAGGGTTGCCTCTCCATCCCGGGAAGATACGGCATAGTGAAGCGTTATCCCCAGATAGTCATTTCATATACCGACACATTGACATTCAAGTCTGTAAGCGATACCGTGAGCGGTTTTACCGCCGTGATTTTCCAGCATGAGGCCGACCATCTGGACGGTGTGCTCTACACCGACCGGGCCGACAGTGTGTTTACTGACTCTGCCAGATAAATCCGGGATTATTGTCATTATTATCTCCAAATAATAGTAATAATGATAAAAAAACCATATATTTAGAAGACTAAAACATTTATATCATGAAAAGACATTTATCAATTACATCAGCAATACTACTTTCCGCAGCATTGGTCTTCACCCAGGCGTGCACGAAAATCTTCATAATCGAAAATCCAGGCACGTGCGATACAGAAACCCCGCAGGACCCGGACACTCCTGACAGCGGTTCCGGAAGCAACCTTGTCGCATTCCACGCTTCTGTCGAGAGCCTCAACATGACAAAGGCAATGTCTCCTATATCATCCGGCACGAGAGTGACCATATATGCCTACCACGGCTCTACGGACGAGGCCACCATGACTTCTGCCGTAGCAAGGGGGACATATGTCTCGCAGCAGGCGGGTACACTCACGGGAGACAGCGGATACAGGATGCTCCTGAGCAACGGGGAGTTTGACTTTTATGCAGTGTCCGTGAATTCATCAGATATGCCCCCTGTATTTTCAAACGGGATATCGTCCGCACTCTCGAACGGCATAGACTATTTGTGGTGGAATGTGGATGATTATGAGGTGGCAGGTTCACAGGTCACTGTCCCTGTCGTGCTGAACCATTCGGCTACACAGGTGTCATTCGAGATCGACCATGGCGAGGGCATGTATGTCCAGGATATCGTATCCGCGACCATCACAGTATCGAAGCCGGGGGCAAAGATGGACCTCTCTACCGGGGTCATCCCTCCTGCCGGTGAATATGACACCAATCCTGCGCAGATGGGGATAAACGGGCTCAAGCTGCAGTATACGATGCTTCCGCTTAAGACCGGCACCCCTATGAAGCTTGTCCTTAATCTCCATGCCAACGGGGAGCCTGACGTGAAGACATATACTGTAGACGTACCTCTCCCTGACGGTGAGCTTGCGGCCGGGAACTCATACACATTCCGTGCTGTCATCAATGCGGACAACGTGGCTTTCCCTCAGGTGGGCGTGAGCGACTGGGTAGATGTCGACGAGACCGGGAATCCGCTTTATCCTCATTAATGACTGTCCCTCTTCCTGAGTACAGCCATGCCTGCGCATGAGAGCAGGAGCAGGACTATGAGCGAGATGGAGGATGCCCTTGAAAGGCGTTCTCCATTTTTGTATGACGGCGGGTCGAAGCGCATGACCAGTTCGTGCTCCCCTGCCGGGATGAATGCCCCGCGCAGAATCCAGTCGGCCCTGAACAGTCCTACTGGCTGCCCGTCCACTTCCGCATGCCAGCCTTCCGGATAGTATATCTCGCTGAAGACCACGGCCCGCTCGGATGAAGTCCTGTACCTGTATTTCAGCTCGTTGGGTGCATAGCCGGTCATCCATATGGAGTCTGCCGGGGCCATGTCTGTATAGGCAAGGCGACTGAGCGAGTCCAGTCTTTCCCTCGCCCATGCGAAGTCTGCGCCGATTACGGCGGAGCTGCGCAGGTCTGTCTGACCTATGAGGGTTATTTCCTCATCCGGGGTGGCCGCAGGGACTGCGGAGCCGACAAACCAGCAGTTGCCCATTGCATGATGGTTCAATACCGGAGGATATTCACCCCCGATTATTATGTATTTCCCGTTCAGCGCTGATGTCACAGGGAGGGCCGGCAGGCTGTCTTCCACCTCCTGCACTGTGGCTGAGGAGTTGACCGTCCTGATTACACTGTTTATCTCCCGGGCCAGATATTTCTCTATCAGGTCCTGGTATCTCTGCAGTTTGGCAGGGCTGTACCCGCCTATGCATCTGTGGTGGTAGCTCGGATGTGCGTCATTGAATGTATTGACACTTATGTCCAGTACCCTGTAGTCCAGGCCTGAGTCCTGCAGTATGATTTCGTCTACAGGCCTTTTATCAAACTGGCCGGAGAATGTCCTCCTGCTGATGAAGTCGTCTTTGTCCAGATATCTTTTACCCACAGGAAGGAGGTCTGCCGCCACCAGTATGACGATTCCCAGGCTCACTATGGCCGAACGTTTCATCCACGGCCTGGCTGATATGCCTGCGCCTGATGCTGCCCTGTCTTCAGGCATCTTGCGTACGGCCCACAGTATCAGGACAGCTGCCAGCAGTATCATGAAGAAACTCCTTCCTGCATCTTTTGCAAGCATGGCCTTCCTGTCATCGGCAAGTGCCATGGCGAGCACATCCGGCTGTCCTGCGTCGGCCGCTCCGGTGAAAGTCCCTGCAAGTGACGGGAATATCCGGAACAGCAGACAGAATCCGCCTGCGGCTGCAAATGCTATGAGCATGGCCCTTGACACTTTCCTCCTCCCGTAATCACCTCTGAGTATCCTGTCAAGTACCAGGAATCCCAGCATCGGGACTGTAACCTGCAGGATTGTGAGTGCCATGGAGACTGTCCTGAACTTGTTGTACAGGGGCGCATGTTCCGACCACAGCCTGGTGAACCACATCATGTGGCTTCCCCATGCAAGGAATATGGCCAGCAATGTGGCTGCAAGCAGCCACCATTTCTCTTTCCGTTCATAAAGGCACAGCCCCAGGATGAAAAGGAATACGGACACTGCGCCTATATACATCGGCCCTGCCGTGTAAGGCTGTGGGCCCCAGTACAGAGGGAGGGCTTTCATCACCTCTTTCAGATTGGCCTGCCCTGCATTCCGGAGGAGGTTCTCTGTCTCGGAGTCCTTTATGGTCATCTCTCCGGATGAAGATCCCCCGTTGAAATTCGGTATCAGCAGATTCGGTGTCTCTTCAATCCCGTATGACCATGCCGTGGCATAGTCCAGGTCAAGTCCTTCGTTGCTGTCATGTTCGGTGACAGGAGTGAGCTCGGAGCCTCCCCGCATGGTGTAAGGCGTGTATTTGTAGGTAGGGACCAGCTTGTTGAGGTTGGTGGCTATACCGATGCCCCCGGTAACCAGGAGCATGGCCGATACCGCGAAGAAACGCCCCGCCAGTTCCTTTTTCCTGGTGCATACCCATATGAGCAGCACTATGGCGTATATGAAAATCACTATCGCAAGGTAGTATGTGATCTGCGTATGGTTTGCCTTGATCTGCATGCTCAGGGCCAGGGCGAAAAGTACGGCCCCGAGCATGGCCGACGGGAGCCAGTCCTTCCATGACGAGGCTCCTGCTCCGGACTTGCGGTACTGCCCCAAAGCGCTCCTGTAAGAGAAAATCAGTGCGGCCAGCACCCACGGCATGAAGGCTATGGCCTGCATCTTGGTGTTGTGCCCCACCTGGATTATCTGCATGTTGTAGGAGCAGAATGTTATCGCGACGGCCCCTCCGATCGCCAGAAGCCAGTTCACTCCCATGGAGAGCATCAGCAGAAATGACCCGAGCAGTGAGACAAAAAGGAAATTGGCAGGCCTCGCCCCCGACATCAGAAAATCGTATACGGGCTTGGTCCAGTCTCCCTTGAAGTCATCGTACATGGATACGTTGGGCATGCCGCCGAACATCGAGTTCGTCCAGTACGTCGGGTCGCCCGGATGCTGTGCATTGTGCTCTATGGTCTCCTGTGCCATCCCTCTCCATCCCGAGAAGTCCGACTGGTTCACTATTTTCCCGCTCAGCACCTCGGGTACGAACCCGTATGCCAGGATGAGGAAGAGCACGATAGCTCCTGCCAGGATCAATATCCTGCCTGTCAGTTTCTTGTTCATTGTTTCTGTATTTTTTTGTCAATCAGGGAATCCATCAGGCCCGCCATTCTGGCGGTGAGGGCCCTGCGGGAGAATTGTCCGATGTTTTCAGTATCTGCAGTGAGGGTCCCGGACATGAAGCGCTCCCAGCATATGTCGATATATTTCTTTACGGATGGCATGTCGTCCCAGTTGAACACGACTCCGGCCTTTGTGGAATTCAGTATCCTTGCCATGGCCCCGTCAGTCTGCCCTATGCCCAGCACAGGCCGGCCTGATGCCAGATACTCGAAAAGTTTGCCCGGAAGGGTAGCCCTGTATTCCGGTTCCTTCCGCAGCGGAAGTATCAGCAGGGAGGCGCTTTTCTGCTCCCTTACAGCTATCTGGTGGTCCACATACCCGATGTCACGGAGACTGGCTGCAAGTCCTGCCTTTACTATGGAAGCCGTTATCTCCTTGTCTGTTTTCCCGGCCAGCCTTATGCGGAGCATCTTTGCGAACGTGCTGTCTGCGGAGCATTTTTCCGACAGCGCATCCCACAGCACTTCCGGATTCCCGTCAGAGGCGAAGAGCCCTGTATGGGTAATGTTGAAGTAACCGTCCGGCTCCACCACCTGGTCGAAATCCTCTTCATCATACCCGTTGGTTATCAGCTCTACAGGTGTGGCGGTCATGGCCTGGAACTCCTCCTGCACAAGCGGTGATACGGCCACTACGGTGTCCGCGTTGTCAAGTACTGTCTTTTCAAGGTACCTGTGCCTGTCCTCCGCCCATTTGCTGAGCCCCAGATGCTTGAAATAGAACATCTTTGTCCACGGGTCACGGAAGTCTGCCACCCATGGGATACCGGTGGCCTTTGCCACTCCTCTTGCTATCAGGTGCATGGAGTGCGGAGGCCCGGTGCTGACGATTATGTCCACAGGGTGCTCTTTCAGATATTTCTTCAGGAATTTTACTGACGGGGTGATCCACAGGCATCTGGGATCCGGGATGAAAAGGTTTCCCCTTATCAGCATTGAGACTTTCTGCTTGAAGGTCTTTTCCTGTCCGTTGATCGGGTTCACTTCCCCCTGGGTAGCGTTTTCACCGCCTCCGAATATTTTTCTGTAAAGTCCGTAAGGCTCTGTGATATGTGTCTTCAGGATTTCGGCTTCTGCAGGAATCTCTTCTTCCAGGGTATGGTCAATGGTGGTGAGTTCCGGGTTCTCCGGGGTATAGACCACAGGCTGCCACCCCTCTGAAGGCAGGAACTTGGCGAATTTGACCCACCTCTGAACTCCGGAGCCTCCGGATGGGGGCCAGTAATATGATATAATCAGTACTCGTTTCATAATCAGTCCCGCAAACTTACGCAAAATCTCCCGATTTTACGCCCGGTGACTGAAGAAACATGCCGAAACCGGTTCAGGTGCTGCCCTGCCCCGTGACGATCGTGAGTCACCGGACGGGGAAAGAGAGGGAGTTTTGGAGAGAAAGAGTCCGTTTTTGCAGAATTTAGTTGTAAATTTGCGGGATGTGCGGACGGCAGGGAGATGCCGGAAGACAATGGTTCATGACAGAAAACGGATAAGGAATGAAAGAAAAGATAGCGGAGACGCCGCTGATGAAGCAGTATTTCCAGGTGAAGGCTCAGCATCCCGAGGCGGTGCTGCTGTTCAGGGTGGGGGACTTTTACGAGACATTTGCGGATGACGCGCTGATTGCCAGCAAAGTCCTGGGGATAGTCCTGACCAAGAGGGCCAACGGGTCGGCTATGTCAGTCCCTCTTGCCGGTTTCCCGCACCATTCGCTTGACATTTACCTGCCGAGGCTTGTGCGTGCAGGCTACAAGGTGGCCGTGTGCGACCAGCTTGAGGACCCAAAGCTCACCAGGAAAATCGTCAAGAGGGGAGTGACGGAGCTTGTGACTCCCGGGATTGCCTTCAATGACCAGCTCCTGGAGCAGAAGGAGCATAACTTCCTGGCCGGGCTGACCTTCGAGAAGGACAAGTGCGGTGTGGCTTTCCTTGATGTCTCTACAGGGACTTTCCAGGTGGCGGAAGGGTCCCTTGACTATATCGACACTCTTCTGTCGTCTTTCTCGCCAAAGGAGCTAGTTGTCCCCAAGGGATATGAGAAAGGGGTGAAGGAACGTTTCGGTGACCATTATTACATTTCCACCCTGGAGGAGTGGGCGTTTGTCTATGACTCGTCCGTGGAGAAGCTCAGGAAGCAGCTCGGAGTGGATTCCCTCAAAGGGTTCGCAATCGATGTATATCCTCTCGGGGTCACTTCCGCAGGTGCCCTGCTCATATACCTGGAGCAGACACAGCACTCCGGGCTGAAGAATATATGCTCGGTCTCACGTATAGACGAGAGCCGCTTCGTCTGGATGGACCGCTTCACTTTCCGCAATCTGGAGATATTCTCGGCTGCGGGAGGAGGTGAAGGCGTCTCTCTGGTCTCAGTGATAGACAAGTGCTCGTCTCCTATGGGGGCCAGGCTCCTTCGCAGCTGGCTCATGATGCCGTCCCTGGACCTGGACGAACTGGAGTCGAGGTATGACGTGGTGGAGCATTTCTGCCGCAACCGCCATGACCTGGAGCCGCTCCAGGAGCATATCGGCGATATCGGCGACCTGGAGAGGATAATCTCGCGGGCTGCGGCAGGGAAGATCGCCCCGCGTGAAGTCATGCAGCTCAAGAGGGGCCTTTCTCAGCTGGAGCCCATCAGGCAGATATGCACGGGGAAGGGATGTGCGCCACTGGATGGCATGATGTCGTCACTGGACGGGTGTGCCTCCCTGCTTGATACACTTGAGAAGACCATGGCCCCGGATCCTGCGGCAGCGGTAGGCAAGGGGGATGTGATCGCCCCGGGGGTCAATGCCGAACTCGACGAGCTCCGCAACCTTGCCCGCAACAGCAAGGATGTCCTCCTGCATATCCAGCAGAGGGAGATGGAACGGACCGGGATCACTTCACTTAAAATAAGCTACAATTCTGTCTTCGGCTACTATCTTGAAGTGCGCAACGCCCACAAGGACAAGGTGCCGGAAGACTGGATCCGCAAGCAGACACTGGTCAATGCGGAAAGATATGTCACCGCGGAGCTCAAGGAATATGAGGAAAAGATACTCGGGGCTGAGGAGAAGATATATGTCCTTGAGAGCCGTCTGTATGCTGACCTTGTGGCGGCCATACAGCAGAATATCGCTGTCATCCAGGCCAACTGCAGGGTGATATCGCGTCTGGATGTCCTTTCCGGGTTTGCGGACCTGGCGATTTCGCGCAGGTATTGCCGTCCTCAGATGGACGGCGGCTTCGCAATTGACATCAAGGCCGGCAGGCATCCTGTGATAGAGACGCTCATGCCGCGTGGAGAGGAGTTCGTGGCAAATGACGTCTATCTGGACAACAAGACACAGCAGATCATCATCCTCACTGGCCCGAACATGGCCGGAAAGTCCGCCCTGCTGCGTCAGACCGCCCTTATCGTGCTGATGGCCCAGATAGGGTCGTTCGTCCCTGCGGACTCGGCTAAGATAGGGTATTGCGACAAGCTGTTCACACGTGTCGGCGCGTCCGACAACATTTCCCGCGGAGAGTCCACTTTCATGGTCGAGATGCTGGAGACATCCATGATACTGCACAACCTTTCTGCCCGTTCGCTGGTCCTTCTGGACGAGATAGGGCGCGGGACTTCGACCTATGACGGGATGTCAATCGCCAGGGCTATTGTGGAATACATACATGAGTACGGGCACGGGGCCAAGACGCTGTTCGCCACACATTATCATGAACTCAACGATCTGGAGAGCATATACCCGAGGGTGAAGAATTTCCATATAGCGGTGAAGGAGGTGGACAAGAAGGTCATATTCCTGCGCAAGCTGAAGGAAGGAGGGGTGGCTCACAGTTTCGGGCTTCATGTGGCCAGGATGGCAGGTATGCCGCAGCAGGTCATAGAATCCGCCGAGAAGACCCTGGAGTCCCTGGAGAAAGGAGAGGACGGCAAGGCCAGGGCGCTGCCGTCAAGGAAAATCAGGCCGCATAATGTGAAAGAGGGCCGCGTCGAGAGTGACGGTTCCCTGCAGCTTTCGTTCTTCCAGCTGGAGGACCCGCTGCTGATGTCGCTAAGGGACAGGCTCAATTCAGCCGACCTGGACAACATGACCCCGATGCAGGCATTCGACCTGCTGCGGAACCTGAAGTCGCAGATGGAAGGTAAATGACGAAGGGACCTAAATACATCGCTGCATAAACAGAACTAATAGACCGATAGTTTTTATGGAAAGAAGAATGTTGGCGGCCGCCGCCGCAATGGTGATAACGGCAAGTGCTGCCGTTGCCGCACCGCGAGAGTTTGAACTGTCCTCACCTGACGGGAAACTGGACGTCCTGATCAATGTCGGACAGACAGTAACTTATTCATTGTCCCATGACGACACGCTCCTGCTGGAGCCTTCACAGGTGTCGATGGAATTGTACGACGGTACATGCTACGGCATCGGCTCCCGGTTCATCGGGAAGAAGTCCCGTGCTGTGGACCAGAGGATTGAGGCGATCAACTACAGGAGGTCCGAGGTCTTGGACCGCTTCAACGAGCTGACACTGCGCTTCAAAGGTTTCAACCTGGTTTTCAGGGCTTATGATGACGGTATGGCATACCGTTTCGTCTCTTTGTCCCAGGAGCCTTTCAAGGTCAGGTCGGAGCAGGCTGAATTCGTGTTCCCGGATGACTGGAAGGCTTATGTGCCTTATGTCAGGGATTTCGACAGGGATGACTTTTCCCGCCAGTTCTTCAACTCCTTTGAGAATACCTACTCCCGCATCTGCCTGTCGGAGTGGGACAAGGACAGGATTGCGTTCCTTCCTCTGGTGGTCGAGGCTGACGGCGGCAGGAAAATATGCATAACGGAGGCCGACCTTCTGGATTATCCGGGGATGTATCTCCACAACGGGGACGCCGGGAATGCCCTTCACGGGGTGTTCGCACCGTATCCTGACAAGGTGGAGCAGGGAGGGCACAATATGCTCCAGATGACAGTCAAGTCCAGGAAGGACTATATCGCCGAGTATGAAAGCGGAGTGTCCTTCCCGTGGAGGATAGTGGCTGTCTCTGCGGAAGACAGGCAGCTCGCGGACAATGACATGGTGTACCGTCTGGCCACCCCGCCGGCAGAGGATGCCGACTACAGCTGGGTGAAGCCGGGAAAGGTCGCCTGGGACTGGTGGAACGACTGGAATCTGTACGGAGTGGATTTCAAGGCCGGGATCAACAACGAGACGTACAAATATTATATAGACTTCGCATCGGAGCACGGTATCGGATATGTGATACTCGACGAGGGCTGGGCAGTGAACAAGAAGGCCGACCTGATGCAGGTAGTCCCGGAGATAGACCTCAGGATGCTGGCCGGCTATGCCGCATCGAAGAACGTCGGCCTGATACTGTGGGCAGGGTACTGGGCGTTCGACCGTGATATGGAGAATGTCTGCAGGCACTATTCCGAAATGGGCATCAAAGGCTTCAAGGTGGACTTCATGGACAGGGATGACCAGGTGATGGTGGATTTCCACCGCAGGGCGGCAGAGACCGCCGCGAAGTACGGGCTGATGATAGATTTCCACGGCACTTACAAGCCGACAGGCCTTCACCGTACTTATCCCAATGTCATAAATTACGAAGGTGTGCACGGCCTGGAGCAGATGAAGTGGTCGGACGGGAGCGTGGACCAGGTGACTTATGATGTCACGATACCGTTCGTCAGGATGTTCGCAGGGCCGATGGATTATACGCAGGGTGCGATGAGAAACGCCACCAGGGGGAATTACCGTCCGGTGAACTCCGAGGCCATGAGCCAGGGGACACGCTGCAGGCAGCTTGCCGAATATGTCATCTTCGAGTCGCCGCTCAATATGCTCTGCGACTCCCCGTCGAACTATATGCGCGAGCCGGAATGTACTGAATTCATAGCGGGGATACCTACCGTATGGGACGAGACATCAGTGCTGGACGGCAGGATAGCGGAATATATCGCCACTGCAAGGCGGAGCGGGGATGTGTGGTATGTCGGCGCCATGACGGACTGGTCGGCAAGGGACCTTGCCCTTGACCTGTCTTTCCTCGGAGACGGGGATTTCGAGATGGTCGTCTACCGTGACGGTGCCAACGCCGACAGGGCTGCACGCGACTATGTGAAGGAGACGCTTCCTGTCCCTGAGTCACGCAAGATGTACATCCATATGGCTCCTGGAGGCGGTTTTGCAGCCATTATAATAAGGAAATGACATGTCAGGGGCAGCGGTATATACTCTTACATCACCTCTTCACGACAGGGAAAGCGTGGAGACGGTGTCTTCTTCATTCCTGGCTTCACTGGAGCGTCTGGCGGGGTGCAGGCTTGAGGTGAAAGGTCCGGATTTTTCCGGCTACGGCTCCTCCCCGCTCAGTCTCGTATATGTCAGGACAGGCGGGACTGAAGGGATATTCATGGACCTGTACTCCAGGTACGGGGAGCTTTTCCGCAGCTCCCCTGTGAGGCTGCTTGCTTCAGGGGAGGGCAATTCCCTGGCTGCCGCGATGGAGATTCTGTCTTTTCTCAGGCAGCAGGGCTGCCGCGGTGAGATTATCCACGGTCCCGCCGCCTCTGTGGCGCGCCGTATTTCCATGCTGATGAAAGTGGAGGATGCATATGCTGGACTGGAAGGCAGGAGGTACGGGATCATCGGGAAGCCGTCTGACTGGCTTATCGCCAGCCCGGCCGGCAGCAGGGCTGCGGAATCTGCCCTTGGGGTCACTCTCGTGGAGATAGGGATGGACGAGCTCGTGTCGGAAATACGCAGGAAGGAATATCCGGAGCCGGCTGCAGGGCTGCTCAAGCCCGGGAATCTGCAGCTTGAAGGCGCGCTGTACATTTACGGTGCACTCAGGAGGACAGCTGAAAAGTACGGATTGTCCGGATTCACTTTGAGGTGTTTCGACCTGCTCGGGGCTGTGGGCAACACGGGCTGCCTCGCCCTGTCCCTGCTGAACAGCGAAGGGATGGTGGCCGGGTGTGAGGGTGATGTCCCTGCGATGCTTACCATGGCGATATCACGCGCCCTAACCGGCAGTTCCGGATTCCAGGCCAACCCCGCGAGGGTGGATGCGGAAAAAGGGGATATTGTCTTTGCCCACTGCACCATACCGCTTGACATGCTCAAGGACTATTCGTATGACACTCATTTCGAGTCCGGTATCGGTGTGGCGGTCTGCGGTGAAATGGAGAAAGGAGACCTCACTGTGTTCAAGGTCTCGCATGACCTCTCCCGGTATTTTGTCTGCGAAGCCTCTCTGGTGGAGAACCTGCATGAGAAGTCATTGTGCCGCACACAGCTCTACCTGCATACGGAGTCGGATCTCAGCTATTTCCTCACGGACCCGATAGGCAACCATCATGTCATCATGAAAGGCCGCTGTTCCGCTCTGGTTTCTGCCTTCATGGACAGGCTTTCTTCCGGCACGCCTGCCCGGACTTCGGAGACTCCGGCGTAAAGTGTGCTGCAGGGCCTTCTGGCGGCATTATGAGGGTGTGCGCCACAGACCGGACTAAAGGTTTTTATGCGTATGGCAATCAAAAAAGTCAGAAAAAATTTGCAGGGAAAGAAATAATGCCTATCTTTGCAATCCCGTTACGAAAAACGGGATTGCTCTTAGCTTGAAGAATTTTTGCGGAAATAGCTCAGTTGGTAGAGCACAACCTTGCCAAGGTTGGGGTCGCGAGTTCGAGTCTCGTTTTCCGCTCCAGAGAGCAGGTCATTTATGGCCTGCTTTTTTTGTTTTGTATCAATTGGTTATGTCGCTCTGACAAGGCTGTGATGCCGTTTCGGACTGTGCTTGGATTTGCAGCGGAATCTCGGAAAATCGGGAGAAATGAGGGCGATTTCGGGGGAATGTTTTACACTATGTTTAACACTGGGAAGCAACACCTGTAAGGTTAAACTTAATATAATTCTCTAATTTTGATATAATTACATATATCCGTCTTATTCTGCATCGAAAAATAGTGTTTAACACTGGTAAGCATGAAAAATCCCCTTGTTTGGAGGGGATAGTGTCAGTTGATATTCAGTTTTGCTTCAAGACAGGCAAGCATAAATTGGTTGGCATGGATGAAATTATCTTCCTGATTCCAGAGTGATGCTATTTCCTTTGAGCCATGAAAAAGGTTACATCGATAACGGTAAATGATAGTGATTATCGTCTGTCGTCTTTCATCTGCACTTATATACACTTTAGTAAGAGTATCATACACTTGTTTTTCATTCTCTGGAGACAAGCGTAACTTTTTAAGTTTTATTGTATCTTGATACCTATCCTGGAAATGTTTGAAAGTCTCATCTATTACTATTTGGTCAATACTGAGATTATTTTGTTTAAGGGCATTTGGAAGCTGATATTTTGAGCCTGACTTGAAAAACTCCTTCTCAAACAGATTCCACAGGTACATAAAGTTGCGTATCTCGTCATACTTGCAATCAGATATATTTATAGTACCGTCATGAGCAATATGGTTTATTACTTTATTTAACCTATCCGTAATGCTTGCTTGTTGTGTCATTGTTTCTTCTTCCATATATCATATTCTTAAAGTCCCTCCACCATTACAGTAGAGGGACGGTTAAACTTATTTATTCTGCATATTCGATTATATCTCCGTATTGCTCTATAATGCGGTCTATATAGGAGTAAGGTATAATATTTTTTTGGAATAGAATGATTTTCTGGAGAGGATTTTTAGTGCAATACAACTCCAGCAAATAAGTATTGTTACTCAAATCGAGTTCAGTAAGTTGATTATAAGAGCAATCCAAATATCTCAATGCTGTATTCTTACTTAAATCAAGTGATGTTAGTTGATTGGAATAGCATTGCAAAGATGTCAATGCTGTAAAGTATTTTATCTCATCCATATTGCGAATATCGTTAGTTGCAACATATACGTCAGTTACCACGGATGCTTCTTTCTCTGATATTTGTCCGTCTCCATTTTTATCAAGCTTATTAGACTTATTAGAAAGTAGGCCTTCCAGAAACTTCGGGTCTTTGAATTGGATAATTGGACTGTCATCTGTCCATTTTTTCTCGCATGATGCGAAACACATCACCATAAGTGGCAATGCAAATAATAAAATCTTTTTCATGATACTTTGTGTTTAAATGGTTGTATTTATTGTCGAAATTCAGTGGCATTTGAGATTTTGTCCTGAAACATAAAATCAACTGTCGTTATTTGTCCACTCTGTACAGTTAGTGTTTTATAGAGGTATTCTCCTAATGTTCCTCGTCCCATATTGGTTAAATATGGATAATCATAATTAACTTGTCTTGTTGCCATACAGATATAAGTTCCGTCTTCTATTGTATCTTTTATTTCAATAGTTTCATTCCCTGTTGATTGGAATTTATATTCGTACCGAATAGAATATAGTGTACTCAATAGATTATTCACCCCCTCTAAACTCAACGCTGGATTTAGATTGCAATCATTAATCTGATTTGCCAATGATATTACCATGTCGCTTAAACTTAAACTATAAATTCGCCATTCTACACTATTATTGATAGTTCCGTCCCCAACATAATATGCTGTTCCTACAAATGTTCCTTTGGGCAATGGTTTATCTCCCAGTGAGACATCGAAATGTTTATCACACGAAGTAATGCCGACTATTCCGATAGCCAGTAATGTTAAAATCTTTTTCATATTATTTTCGTTTTGATTTGTTTAGTTTTTGTTCTTTCGATTTGCTTTTATTTCATCTATAAATTTGACAAATAGAGATTTTGGGATTTGCCCTATCATTGAAGTGCTGTTAGAACTCGGATTAATGTCCTTAAAACAATAATATTTCTGCCTACCTATTATTGTTATCTCAACGAGTGCGTGTGCAAATGAGTTTCGCAAATGATATAGAAGTGCAGCAAGAGTAGAATAGCGAACTGAATTTCGATATATAGGTTTGAAACAGAAAAACGAAATAGGATTCTTTTGAAAGTCCTGCATAAAAGGAGAATTGATAATGTCCTTTTCTTCCTTAATGGTTATTTGATGTGCTGCAAGATAATTATGTAACCGATTATAGTTAAATCCTTGTGGCGTATTTTTGACTTGAAGTTCAAAGTACAGCATAATATCATTGTACCCGAACAATTTTTCTTTGTCATTCAGTGTATGGATATCCATCAGTTTATCCTCCACTGCCCAACCTCAAGACAGATATTGGTAAACAAAAAGAAAGTGTGAGGTTGTTCCGTCTATCTAACTGAAGGTTGTGGAAAGACCTTAACAACGATAAACGATGCAATACCCCACACTCGAATAGATATGAGGTATTGCAGGATACATAATACCCTTACCGCATAGTCTAAACAAGAATGAGTGCTGTTCGTTGTCCCGTTGTTATTGAAAACTTCCACATTTTCAGTTAAGGACAGTGCGAAAACACTTTCAGTATGTATGTCCTCCAGATTGCTCCGAAAGACGGTACAAAGGTATGAAATTTTTCTTCAAACAGCACTCAAATTAAGGGGATATTGCATCGTAAAGTAATCAGCGTCTTATTCTTGACACATAATCGTTTCCATTTAATCCGCAAAGTAAAGGGATATATTTAACAAGCAAAAAGACCTCCAAATCAAATCCAGTTAATCCCTAATTGAAATGGAAGTCCCTTGAATACCCTGTACACTTTGAGACATTGCTATTATCTCTCCGTCTGTCTTGCGACTTCCTGTATTACCCAATCCATATAGAGAGCCTGTCCGCTTGTTGTCCGTCCCCACCAGTAGCAGTCATAGTCCTCGAAGATTACCTCTCCGTTTTCCTTGAGAAGTTCCGCCATGTAGGGAGTGACAAGCCACCATTCATAGACTTCATCCAGTTCATTTGAGTTTTCAATCTTGTCCCAAAGACTGTCGTTTACCCGAATCAGTTCATTAAGGACATAACTCTGTTCATACAGAATTAAGTCTTTCACAATCTGTTGTGCTGTCATATCTATAAACGAAAAATGCCGTCCCTTGTGAGAACGGCTGGTTAAACATAAGTGTAATTCAACGACATTGTTATCTGTCGTTTATTGAACGGTTTGCAAACTGTTGTTTTTAATTGGAATATGTCTTAATTTGATTCTATATAAAGCAGTACCTTTGGGATGTACCCTACACTGGTCTTGCGTTGAATTGGATTTTGATTTCCCTTGAAGTATGTGTAGGGGTGCTTTGGATAGATACTCTGTGCGCGTGCTTTACCTGTACTTATGTTGGCAGGTATATATAAAGGTATGAATCCGACTTGATTAGGCTGTTTACAGGTATAGTTAAAGGCAAGTGTCTCCAAATCAATTCTGAACTTTTTGGATGCTCCTATTATACACGAAACCCTCTCACATTGCTGCAAGAGGGCGTGTCTGTAATCTATTTCTTGAACAGGTCTGAATGTGTGCAATTTCATTGAGTTCTTCCTCTGGCAAATTCCTGCGTCTTGCCAATTTTATGTCTTTCTTGTATTGGCTTGAAAGGATTATTCTCCGTTTCATTTGATTGCTTCCAGATATTCCTCAAATGTATTGCATAC
>JADIMB010000099.1 GCA_017694995.1 Candidatus Cryptobacteroides faecavium
CAACTAATTTAATATTTTTTCCAACTATTTTTTCCCGTCCGGCACACTGCCACCGTTAAAATCAGAACAATGAAGAACCATATTAAATTGACGGAATACCACTTTCAGGGCCGCACCGGAGCGTCAGCGAGGTTTCCTGCCATAAAAAATATTGATTTTTAAGATAACGTAAATCCAGTCGAACTGACGTTAAAAAATGTATATTTGCACAGCAAAAACTGAATCAGGAAATGGTAACGGACAACAGCCGTCTGAAAAAAATGAAAATCGGGCTCTTCATCCCATGCTACGTGAACGCCGTATACCCGCAGGTCGGCGTTGCCTCATACAGGCTCCTCAGACACCTGGGCCTGGACGTGGACTACCCTGCGGACCAGACATGCTGCGGACAGCCCATGGCAAACGCGGGATTCGAGGACTCAGCAAGGGAGCTTGCCGAAGAGCTGGATGACAAGTTTGCGGGGTATGACTATGTAGTGGGGCCGTCCGCCAGCTGCGCAGTATTCATCAAGGACCACTACCCTGCCCTGCTCAAGAGCAAGAGCCACAGGTGCCACACGGAAGAAAAGGTGTATGACATATGCGGATTCATACACGACATTGTCAGGCCGGCTTCACTGGACGCAAGCTTCCCGCACAAGGTGAGCATACACAACAGCTGCCACGGTGTGAGGCTGCTGGGGCTGTCTTCGCCGAGCGAGAGGAACATCCCATACTACAACAAGCTGCGCGACCTTCTCTCCCTGGTCAGGGATATAGAGATAGTGGAGCCGGAGCGGCCTGACGAGTGCTGCGGGTTCGGCGGGATGTTCTCCATCGAGGAGGACGCCGTTTCGCTGGCCATGGGAAGGAGCAAGATACAGAGGCACATGGACACCGGGGCGGAATACATAACCGGGGCGGACTCTTCATGCCTTATGCATCAGGAAGGCATCATCCGCCGGGAACACCTTCCCATCAAGACGATCCATATCGTGGAGATTCTTGCCGGCGGACTTCAGGACGACTCCATCCACCTCACCGGCAGTCTCCCCCGGACTGCAGACAAACGATTTAAAGAAAAACATCAGATATGAGCACAAAACATTCATTGGCAGCGGCAGAGTTCCTGAAAGACAGCGGGAAGGCCCAATGGCACGACCAGACGCTATGGATGGTAAGGCAGAAAAGGGACCGGATGAGCAGGACGCTTCCGGAGTGGGAACAGCTCAGGGATGCGGCATGCGCCCTGAAAATGTATTCCAACAGCCACCTTGCGGAACTGCTCACTGAATTCGAGACGAACGCCATAAAGAACGGGGCCACGGTACACTGGGCAAACGATGCACAGGAATACCGTGAAACCGTACTGAAGATCCTCAAGGACCACGGCGTCAAGCTGTTCATAAAGAGCAAGTCAATGCTTGCGGAAGAATGTGCGCTGAACCCGTTTCTCGAGGGGAACGGCATAGAGACCGTGGAAAGCGACCTCGGGGAAAGGATTGTGCAGCTGATGCACGTGAAGCCGAGCCACATTGTGCTGCCGGCAGTGCATATAAAAAGAGAAGAGATAGGGAGGCTGTTTGAAAAGGAGATGGGCACCGAACCGGGCAACTGCGACCCCACCTACCTGACACACGCCGCCAGGAAAAACCTCAGACAGATATTCAAAAAGGCAGACGCGGCCATGACAGGGGCCAATTTCGCCGTAGCATCCACGGGAGAAGTGGTGGTTTGCACCAACGAAGGCAATGCCGACATCGGCACCTCGCTCCACAGGCTGCAGATAGCGGCCTTCGGGCTGGAGAAGATAGTGCCGGACCTGGACTCCCTCGGGGTGTTCACCAGGCTTCTGGCCCGCTCCGGGACAGGACAGCCGTCAACAACCTATACGACACACTACTCCAGGCCGCAGGAAGGCGGGGAATTCCATATAATAATAGTGGACAACGGAAGAAGCCGAATACTGGCGGAAAAGGACCACGTGAAGACGCTCAACTGCCTCAGATGCGGCGCCTGCATGAACACCTGCCCTGTGTACAGGAGAAGCGGAGGGTATTCCTACACTTACTTCATCCCGGGACCGATAGGAATCAACCTGTCAATGCTGAAAAACCCGGAGAAATACTATGACAATGTCTCCGCCTGCTCCCTGTGCATGTCATGCAGCAATGTCTGTCCGGCAAAAGTGGACCTCGGGGAGCAGATATACCTGTGGAGACAGACTCTCGACGGGCTGGGCAAGGCGGACAGGATGAAAAAGGCCATTTCGGACGCCATGGAGGTAGTGATGGAGCACCCGGGAATATTCAATGCCGCACTCAAGGCAGCGCCGGCAGTCAACTCGATGCCGAGATCCATAGTGTATTCGAAGATGAACGCCTGGGGTGCAGGACGCGAGATGCCGCAGTTCGCCAGAGAGTCATTCAACAGCCTCTGGAAAAAAGGCAAGGTGAAGACAGAAGACAAATAGCCGCGGCATCCGCCCGGCCTGTCCACACTGCGCCGGGGCCATGGCCGTCAAACAGATGCAAATCAAAAAATAATTGTCAGGGAAAATGGGAAGCAGGGAAACAATCCTGGAAAGGATACGGAGAAACACACAGGATATACATGAATATCCTGACCTGACAGCACTCAAGGAAAGCGCTGTCAGATATAAGGACAGAGTTACGGCATTCCGAGAATCTCTTGAGGCAGCCGGAGGGAAAGCTGTCATTGCGGAATCGCCGTCGGACATAGACAGCATCATACGCAGGGAATATCCTGACGCAGAAAGGATAGTCTCCCCTGTCAGCATACTGGAGTGCAGGACAGCTTCACCGGATGACTATGCAGAGCCGGAAGAGCTCGACGGGACAGATGTGGCTGTAGTGCGGGGGGACTTCGGTGTCGCAGAGAACGGCGCGGTATGGATAACGGACTACGGAAAGCACAGGGCACTGCTGTTCATTGCCGAAGCCCTTGTCATCCTGCTCTCCAGGAACTGCATAGCCGACAATATGCACCAGGCCTACTCCCGTGCGGAGTTGAACCGCGAACGGGATTTCGGGACATTCATCTCAGGCCCGTCAAAGACTGCTGACATAGAACAGGCTCTCGTGTTCGGGGCACACGGGGCCAGAAGCGTCACAGTCATCCTCATCTGAACGCGCCGGCGGTCCCGTAAAAAAGTTTTTGAGGAAATTTAAAACATCTTCTCAGGAAAGCGTCCCGTTTTTATATTACCTTTGTGTATTATGGATAATTCAGTGAAAGAGCAGCTCATAGAATGGGCGGAAGAATACAATGACCCGAAATATTTCCAGGAAGACCCGATAATATTCCCTACGGCAATGGCTGAAAAATACCGCAAGGGGGAATGTTCCGTAGCGGATGTGGAAATCGCCGCACTGATAGCGGCCCATCTCGCATGGGGACGCAGGGCGATGATTGTAAGGGACTGTACAAGGGCCATGGACGAAATGGGCTGGAAGCCATATGATTATGTCATGTCCGGAGATTACAGGGACGAGAATGTCAGCCTCCACAGGACAGTAAAATGGAGCGAATTCGCCTCCATATGCAGGAACCTCAGAGAAATATATTCCACACGCCCAAGCATAGAAGGCCTTACAAACGGCGAGATCAGATGCCGGATATTCGGACGCAAGGCGGACCCCAAGGCTCCGGACAAGAAAATCAACATGATGCGCAGATGGATGGTCCGGGATGACGGGAAAGTCGACCTGGGAGTATGGAAAAACTCCGACAAGAAAGACCTCCTCATACCGCTTGACGTGCACGTATATGACGAGGCGGCCGCCATCGGGCTGACCTCACGCAGGCAGAAGGACATCACTACAGTAATGGAGATTACCGACGCATTCAGGGAAATATTCCCCGGCGACCCGTGCAAAGGGGACTTCTCCCTTTTCGGGTACGGTATCGCACACTCGAGATAAAATGAGCGGCTCACACCGCAACGACTAAGACCAATAAGTTTTTATGCCGAAACTCTACATTATATCAGGATGCAACGGGGCAGGCAAGACCACCGCCTCCTACACACTGCTTCCGGAAATGCTGGAATGCAGCCAGTTCGTCAATTCGGACGAATTCGCAAAAGGTCTGTCACCGTTCAACCCGGAGCAGGCCTCTATTCAGGCAAGCCGGTATATGCTACTGAAGATCAAGTACCTTTTTACAAAGAAAGAAGATTTCGGCATAGAGACCACGCTCGCCACCAGGACTTTGCTCAAAATGATCAGCAAGGCACAGAAAGAAGGGTATACAGTGACACTCATGTACTTCTGGCTCAACTCGCCTGACCTCGCAGTGGCCAGGGTCAAAGCCAGAGTGGCCGCAGGCGGGCACAATATACCGGAGGAGACAGTACGCAGACGCTACCGTGTAGGGGTAAGCTACTTCTTCAAGGACTATATGCCCCTATGCGACAGGTGGATACTGGCAGACAACTCTAAAGTGCCGTTCCGCGTGATCGCAGAAGGCAGCAGGGATGACATAATCAACATAAAAGACAAGGACACATACGAGAAAATCCGCAGAAGCGCATACGAGACAGAAGAATGGACCAGCAATATTTTCTAGACACATTCCAGGTCACACTACCCCTGATGGAGGATCTAACGGCCAAGGCACTATGCCACGGAGGGGACTGGTCTGACCTGTATTTTGAAAACACAGTATACGGAGACCTTCTCCTGAAAGACGGGCAGGTGACTTCCGGAGGCCTGCATACCGATTTCGGTGCCGGGATCAGAGTCCTGAGCGGAGAGAAGACGGGATACGCCTACTCCGAGAACACTGAGATGAAAGACATGGAAGCAGCCGCAAGGGCCGCTGCCGTCATCGCATCGGGGAGCGCCCCCGCTGCAGGGAACGAAGGCTTCTGCGTGAATGTAAGCGGCCCGGGCCACACCGGAGGGATGCTCTATCCTATGGAACATCCGTGGGCAAGCGCCGAAGTGTCCGCTCTCCTTCCCTTCCTTGAAAAGCTTCAGGAAAGGATATACGCTCTCGACAGCAGGGCAGTGAAAATCATTGCCAGGCTTTCATACTCGCAGAGCGACATCATGATGTTCAACTCCTGCGGAGAGCTCACCTGCGACACCAGGCCTCTGGGGAGTGTCACCGCATCGGTGATTTTCAATGACAAAGGGCGCAGCGAGAACAAGACCGTATCGCGCAGTTTCAGATGCGGCGCGGAAATGCTCACCGGGGAAATGCTTGAAGAAATGGCGGCTGAAGCGGTGAAAGGGATTGACGACAGATTCGCCGCGCGCAGGCCGAAAGGGGGAAAGATGCCTGTGGTGATGGGGGCAGGAGCGTCCGGCATACTTCTTCATGAGGCCATGGGACATGCATTCGAGGCTGATTTCAACAGGAAAGGACAGTCCGTCTTCTCGGACAAGATGGGAAAGCAGGTCTGCAATCCCGGCATCAGCATCATAGACGACGGGACCCTGATGAAAAACAGGGGTGCATGCACATTCGATGACGAAGGGGTACCGGGACAGAAGACATACATGGTAAAGGACGGGATACTCACCTCATACCTGCACGACAGGATAAGTGCAAGATGGTACGGAGTCTCCCCTACCGGCAACGGGCGCAGGGAGTCGTTCAGGTTCAACCCCATACCTCGTATGAGAGCTACATACATGGAAAGCGGGGAGGCTTCCCCTGAAGACATAATATCCGGGGTCAGCAAAGGAATCTACGTGGACGAGTTCTCCAACGGACAGGTCAAGATAGGTGAAGGAGACTTCACCTTCTATGTCAAGAGCGGATATATGATCGAGGGCGGCAGGCTCGGCGCTCCAGTGAAGGACATAAACATCATCGGCAACGGGCCGCAGGCTCTGGCCGACATAACGTGCATAGGGAACGACCTCAGAATCGACAACGGCACATGGACATGCGGGAAAGACCAGAGCGTGGCAGTATCATGCGGTATCCCTACGGTCCTGGTAAAGTCACTTACAGTAGGAGGAGAATGATATGGATGGAATAAAAGACAGTTCATTGTGCAGTACCGGGGCAGGGCTCGTCACCGGCGAAGAGGTCCGGGCGGCGCTTCACTGCATTGAATACGGCATGTCACACGGGGCCTCAGGCATTAGAGTGTCCCTGAGCAAGAGCGTGCTGGACAGCTTCACAGTCCTGAACGGGGAACTTGACAAAGTCATGCATTCCGCTGACAGGTCTCTGTTCCTGTATATATTCGCTGACGGCAGATACGGGACATTCTCCACAAACAATTTCTCCATCCCGCGTCTTGAAGACTTCATCTCCAAGGCATTGGACACAGTGAAGATGCTTGCGCCTGACCCGTGCAGGAAACTCCCTGACCCTGGGCGCAAGGCGCACGATGCAGTCACAGGACAGGAACTTCACCTTTATGATCCGGAATACCAGGAGATTTCCCCGGAGCAGAGGCTGAAAAAGGCTCTGGACGCATCCATTTTCAGGACGGCCGCAGCCGACGGGCCGTACACGGTGATTTCCGAAGAGTGCGAATATTCCGACTCTGTGGATGACAACTTCCTGGCCGACTCTGACGGATTCCGCGGACGCCATACCGAGACCTCGTATGCAGTATGTTCGGAAATGACCATACAGGACAGCGGCGGCAGGAAGCTGAGCGGATACTGGTGGGAGTCTTCACCGTTCTTCTCCGGACTTGACATCTCGGGATGCTCAAGGACTGCGCTTGAAAAAGCAGCCGGCATGATAGGCCCGGAAAAACATAAAGGGGGCAAATACTGCATGGTCGTGGACAGGAGCGTCAGTTCAAGGCTGGCCGCTCCCCTGCTGTCGGCCCTGAACGGAGCTGCTGTACAGCAGAAGAACTCCTTCCTGGAAAATGCACTCGGGCAGAAACTCTTTCCGGAGAAGCTGTGCATCATGGACCTCGCCAGAAGTGACGGAAAGCCGGGCTCCAGGCTGTATGACACAGAAGGAGTGGCCACAAAGGACACACCGGTCATTGAAAACGGCATTGTGAAAGAGTTTTTCGTGAACACATACATTGCAGGAAAGACAGGTCTGCAGCCTACTGTAGACAGCATCTCCAGGCCTTCAGTACAGCCGTTCACAGCACAGGGATACAGCAGTGAAGGCCGCAAAAGTTGTGTATCAGAAGAAAAAGAGATAAATTTGCCGCGCATTCTCGAACTGTGCGGCAGCGGCATATATGTCACAGGCTTCAACGGAGGGAACTGCAACCCTGTCACAGGAGACTTCTCTTACGGGATCGAGGGCTTCGCTTTCAGGGACGGCAGGATCACCCACCCCATCAGGGAGATGGTCGCCACAGGGAATATGGTCAGCCTGTGGAGCAGCATCATCGCCGCAGGGTCGGATGCAAGGGAATGTACCAGATGGCAGATTCCCACACTGGCTTTCAGTGAGGTGAATTTCAGCGCCTGACACATTGGGACTCAGCCGGCGTGAGAAAAAGTTATATTGACATAAACATACATAGGATTATGAAAATCGGACAGAACAAAGTAGTGGAACTCTGCTATGAACTTGAAGTGGACGGGGAGATCGTCGACAGGACGACCAGAGAAAAGCCCCTTGACTATATACACGGGACAGGCTCGCTCCTTCCTAAATTCGAGGCCGGGATAGAAGGTCTTGAACCGGGCGGGAAATTCGCTTTCACACTCACCCCGGAGGAAGGATACGGAGAAGTGGACCCTGACAGGATAATCGATCTCCCGAAACAGGCTTTTGAAGTCAACGGGGTCATACAGGAAAGCCTCCTGGTTCCGGGAACCACTATCCCGCTTCTGAACGGCAAAGGCGGTGTCGTTCCAGGCAAGGTGCTCGAAGTCAAGGAAGAGTACGTGAAAATGGACCTCAACTCCCCTATGGCCGGGAAGACACTCAATTTCTCCGGAGAGATTATCTCTGTGCGTGAGGCCACTGAAAAAGAGCTGCATGACGGGCTCCACGGTGAATATGTACATTCATGCTGCTGCGGCGGGCACGGTGAAGGGCACGGAGACGGACACGGATGCTGCGGCGGTCACGGACATGAGCACGGCGAGGGGCACGGATGCTGCGGCGGGCACGGCCACGGTGACGGATGCTGCCATAAAGGCGAATAACCGGTCCAGTGAATACGCCAGACTGACGTCGACCAGACATGTGGCTTGCACTTGCTTTCATATCGGCGGCCCTTCTGGGCCTGTATGACACATCGAAAAAGACAGCACTGAGGGACAACGCAGTCCTTCCGGTGCTGTTTCTCAATACACTTTTCTCTACACTCATATTCTCCCCCTTCATCCTTGACAGCATCACAGGTGCAGGCTGGTTCACCGGCACATTCCTGGACAATGCTCCTTATGCCGGGCACCCTGAGACCTCAGGCGCCCAGTCATACCCTCTCCTGCATGCCCATCTGCTTATCGCCATCAAATCGGTGATAGTGCTGACATCCTGGATATTCGGGTACTTCGGAATGAAACATCTGCCCCTGACGATTGTAGGGCCCATCAATGCCACGAGACCTGTGCTCGTGCTTATAGGCGCCATGGCCTTTTTCGGAGAAAGGCTCAATGCGTACCAGTGGACAGGCGTGCTGCTTTCACTTTTCTCCCTGTTCCTCCTGAGCCGCTCAAGCAAGAAAGAGCATGTGGATTTCAAGAGCAACAGATGGATCTGGTGTGTAGCGGCCGCGGCAGTGACAGGCGCAGTAAGCGGACTTTACGACAAATATATCCTGGGACAGCTGGGCCCGATGTTCGTACAGAGCTGGTACAACCTCTACCAGCTCCTCATGATGGGGACAGTATGCATTGCCCTGTGGTATCCGAACAGGAAGAAGACCACACCTTTCAGATGGAGCTGGTCGATACCGCTCATCTCCATTTTCCTTTGCGCCGCGGACTTTGCCTATTTCACAGCACTCAACCAGCCCGATTCCATGATATCGGTAGTGTCACTGATCCGCCGCGGCTCAGTGGTGGTCTCATTTGCCTGCGCGACTGTCCTGTTCCATGAAAAGAACCTCAAGGCCAAAGCCGTCGACCTGCTCCTGATACTCATCGGGATGGCTTTCATCTGGGCCGGATCCAGATAGGTTGGCAAATGTCATGTTTTTTACCTAAGTTTGCACCCGCAACTCCGGACTGGAAGGAATGAAGACGGCAGTAGTCATATTGAACTGGAACGGGGAGAAGTTTCTGCAGAAATTCCTCCCGGGCCTTCTGCATTCCGTCCAGGGGAAAGACGCGGAAGTGATTGTCGCCGACAACGCCTCCACAGACGGATCCATGCGGCTGATGCTCTATGATTTCCCAAAAGTGAAGACCATAAGGTTCAGCAAGAACTACGGGTTCACCGGCGGATACAACAGGGCGCTCTTCCAGACTGATGCGCAGTATTACGTACTGATAAACTCCGACATCGAGGTGCATGACGGGTGGCTTGACCCTCTTGTGGAATGGATGGACACCCATCCGGAATGCGGGATATGCGCGCCGAAACTGCATTCATACCGGGACAGGGACATGTTCGAGTATGCCGGAGCCGCCGGAGGATACATTGACAGATTCGGCTATCCGTTCTGCCGCGGCAGAGTCCTTGGTCGGGTAGAGAAAGACCGCGGGCAGTACGACACGGCCGAGCCCGTATTCTGGGCCAGCGGGGCATGCCTGATGGTAAGGTCCGCGCTGTACAGGAAGCTCGGAGGACTGGACGAAAGGTTCTTCGCACACCAGGAAGAAATAGACCTGTGCTGGAGAGCCCAGCTGGAGGGATACAGCATAGTCACAGTGCCAGGCTCGACAGTATGGCATGTAGGGGGAGGCACTCTTCCGGCGGATTCCCCGTGGAAGCTCTATCTCAATTTCAGGAACAACCTCCTCATGCTGGAAAACAACCTGGGAAAGACTTATGCGCTCTGGCTGTATTACGGCACAGGAGCCATTCCAGGCTATCTGAGGCCAAAAGGCGGAAACAGAAAAGACTTCAGCCCGTCTGAAGCGGCAGAAGAGGGGGCCAGGAAAGCAGGAAGGACAATTTTCCGGAGGATGCTACTGGACGGATGCACTGCGGCCGTGTACCTCATGACATTCAGGTTCAGATACTTCAGTGCCGTGTTTAAAGCGCACAGGGATTTCAGGAAAATGCGCAAGGCCCCGGACATCGCACAGACAGCCGGATACCTCACGGAAAAAGGTGCAGGTGTATCCATACGCGGCTTCTACAGGAAATGGATGATACCCAGGGCATTGCTTCATATTGACATAAAACTGTAACGAACTTTCATATTTTTCATAAAACAGGCAGAAGAAAATGAAAATCATCATAGCAGGAGCCGGAGAGGTGGGATCCCACCTGGCAAAGATGCTCAGCAACGAGTCCAACGACCTGACTGTCATAGACAGCGACCAGGAAAGACTTGACGCGCTTTCGGAAAATACAGATGTGGTCACAGTGACAGGGAACCCCTCATCGATACGTGTGCTGAAAGAAGCCGGTGTGGAAGACGCGGACCTGTTCATAGCAGTCAACCCGTCCACATCACAGGACGTGAATATCGTAAGCGCCATGCTGGCAAAGAAGCTGGGAAGCAAAAAGGCCACGGCAAGAGTCAATTACGAGGAATACCTGTCGTATGAAAACAAATACCTGTTCACCGAAATGGGGATAGACCTGCTGTTCTATCCGGAGAAGATTGCGGCGGGAGAAATAGTGGACCTCCTGAAAAGGACAGCCTCGACTGAATCCATGGATTTCGCAAGAGGAAAGCTCCAGATGGCCGTCTTCAAGCTGGAAGAAGACTCCCCTATGATAGACATGAGGCTGATAGACTTCGTGGGAGTGGCCACCCCGTCAGACCTGCCATTCAGGGTGGTGGCGATGACACGCAACAGCGAGACCATAATACCCAGCGTGGACACCAAATTCAAATATCACGACCTCGTGTTCATCATCTCCAAGAGAGAAGGCATCGACCAGATCATGAAATACATCGGGA
>JADIMB010000100.1 GCA_017694995.1 Candidatus Cryptobacteroides faecavium
TTTTATGAGAGATTTCCGAGGGGAGATTTTCTGATTTTTTGAAAAGAATAGCAGAGCTATCTGACTGAAAAAAATCAGAAAATATACACCGGAAAGGTCCATAAAAGAATCTTTGAGAAAAATTTAAACAGGTTCCAAATTCAGAAACAGATTCTCGGCCGGACTTACGTCAAAGAACAACAGAAACGAGATATGAATAAACGAATCTTCATCCTGGGAATATCAGCGATGTTCCTCGTCTGGTCCTGCGGATCAGGACACACCCGGCACCATTCAGAAAACGCACACGATGGACACAGCCATGAGACAGAGGAAATCCATGAGGGGCACGACCATCAGGCAGATCACGACCATGCGGCCCACGGGGTCTCCGCCCATGAAGAAAAGGCCGGGCACTCTGATGAAATAATTTTCCCTGCGGAAAAGGCGGCGGCAGCAGGAGTCGCCACGGAGACAGTGGCACCGGGGAAATTCCGTGAAGTCATACATACCAGCGGGGAGATTCTCCCGGCAGCGGGGGACGAATCCACAGTAGTGGCCACCACCGACGGGACCATCTCATTTGCAGAGAATTACACTGAAGGTATGGCTGTAAGCGACGGACAGGAAATCTTCGCGATAGTATCAAGCAACCTGCAGGACGGCAACCGCATAGAGAAAGCCCGCATCGCATACCTCACGGCCAAAGACGAATACGACAGGGCATCCAAGCTCACAGGGAGCCGGATAGTGTCCCAGAAGGAATTCGCCGTCATAAAGGAGAATTACGAAAATTCCAAACTCGCCTATGAAGCTCTGAAACCGAGCAAAAGCGGCAGCGGAGTAGCGGTGTCGGCCCCATTCAAAGGATTCATCAAGAGCCTCTCGGTCAGACAGGGAGACTTCGTGACCACAGGCACGCCGCTGGCCGTCATTTCACAGAACAGCCGCCTGGTACTTGAAGCAGACCTTTCCCAGAAAGACTATGCCCGGCGCTACAGCATCACAGGAGCGAACTTCACCACAGCATATTCGGACAGCACATACAGCACCACAGACCTCGGAGGCAGGCTCCTGTCCGTGGGGAAAAGCCAGAACGAAGGCCAGTACTATATGCCAGTATCATTCAGCATCAGGAACTCGGCCGACCTGATCCCGGGGGCGTTCGCGGAAATATGGCTCCTGTGCAAGGAGAGGGAGAACGTGATCTCCGTCCCGTCCGGGGCTGTCACAGAGGAACAGGGGATAAACTTCGTCTACCTGAAGCTTGACAGCCAATGCTACCGGAAGCAGGAAGTCACCATAGGGGCCAGCGACGGAAAGCGCACCGAAATACTCAAAGGGCTGAACCCCGGCGACAATGTCGTGGTCAAAGGCGCATACAACGTGAAACTCGCCTCCGCCAGCGGAGTGATCCCGGCCCATACCCACAACCATTAGAATTACCAGACAAGAACCTTTGAGAAATGCTGAACAGAATAATAAAATTCTCGCTTGACAACAGACTGTTCATCATAGTGGCGGCCATCCTGCTCATGACAGGAGGGGTCTACACCATGAACCGTACGGAGGTGGATGTGTTCCCGGACCTGAACGCACCGACAGTCGTTATAATGACAGAAGCCGGCGGAATGGCGGCGGAAGAGGTCGAACAGCTCGTGACATTTCCCATAGAGACTGCAGTGAACGGAGCCACGGGGGTAAGGAGAGTCCGCTCCTCATCCACCACAGGCTTTTCTGTAGTGTGGGTGGAATTCGACTGGGGCACAGACATCTATCTCGCACGCCAGATAGTATCTGAAAAGCTGACGGTAGTCGGCGAGGAACTTCCAGAGAACGTGGGGAACCCGACCCTGGGGCCACAGTCGTCAATCCTGGGTGAACTTCTGATAATAGGACTGACTTCCGACACTACCTCCATGCTCGACCTGAGGACTCTCGCGGACTGGACCATCAGGCCAAGGCTGCTCTCCACCGGAGGGGTGGCCCAAGTGGCTGTCCTCGGCGGGGACATCAAAGGGTACCAGGTGCTTATCCACCCGGCAAAGATGAAGCACTACGGTGTCACCCTGGGCGAGATCCTGGCCGTAACGGACCAGATGAACCAGAACACCAACGGAGGGGTGATATATGAGTACGGCAACGAATACATCGTCCGGGGCGTAGTCTCCACAGAGGACGTCAGGCAGATGGCGCGCGCCGTGGTGAAGGTATCCGGAGGGGCCCCTGTGACACTCGGGGATGTGGCTGATGTCCAGATCGGCGCACAGCAGCCGAAGCTCGGCGTGGCATCGGAAAAAGGCCATCCTGCCGTACTGATCACTGTCACCAAGCAGCCGGACACCGGTACCATAGAGCTCACGCAGAAGATAGAGGCGGCCCTCAAGGACCTGCAGAAGAACCTCCCGTCTGACGTACATGTATCCACAGATACATTCCGGCAGTCCAGATTCATTGAAAGCTCAATAGGGAATGTGAAATCCTCCCTGTATGAAGGGGCCTTTTTCGTAGTGATAGTGCTTTTCCTCTTCCTCGCGAATGTCAGGACTACGGTTATCTCCCTCATCACACTGCCGCTTTCAATGCTCATATCCATCCTGACGCTCAACTGGATGGGGATGACAATCAACACAATGAGCCTCGGAGGTCTTGCCATCGCCATAGGATCCCTTGTGGATGACGCCATAGTGGATGTCGAGAATGTCTGGAAACATATCAGGGCCAACAAAGCCCTGCCGGCAGAGCAGCGGGCGCCTGTCCTCAAGGTCGTATTCGAGGCATCAAAGGAAGTCAGGATGCCTATCCTGAACTCCACACTCATAATAGTGGTGAGTTTCGTGCCGCTGTTTTTCCTGACCGGGATGGAAGGCAGGATGCTCGTACCGCTGGGAGTCGCGTTCATCACCGCCCTCTTCGCCTCCACTGTCGTCGCCCTGACCCTGACCCCGGTACTGTGCAGCTACCTGCTTGATTATAAAGTAAAAGGTGACGGTGTGCCGAAAGAGGCATTTGTCGCCGTATGGCTCAGGAAATATTACCACAAGGCCCTGGAATGGGTGATGAGGCACAAGAAGAGCGTCACAGGCGCCACGGTAGCCCTTTTCGGTGTAGCGCTCGGCCTGTTCTTCACTCTCGGCCACAGTTTTCTCCCGGCCTTCAATGAAGGCTCTTTCACCATCAACGTAAGCTCCCTCCCCGGGATATCGCTTGAGGAATCGGACAAAATCGGACGACAGGCAGAGGAAATACTGCTGTCCATCCCTGAAATACAGACAGTGGCCCGGAAGACAGGCCGTGCGGAACTTGACGAGCACGCCCTCGGAGTGAACGTGTCCGAGCTGGAAGCCCCGTTCGAGCTGAAGGACAGGTCACATGCGGAACTGCTTGACGATGTAAGGAAAAGGCTTTCAGTAATATCCGGAGCCAATATTGAAATAGGGCAGCCGATCAGCCACCGCATCGACGCCATGCTCAGCGGCACGCAGGCCAGCATTGCCATCAAGCTCTTCGGGGATGACCTGAACCGCATGTTCTCCATCGGGAACAGGATTAAGGACCTTGTCTCCGGAGTGGAAGGCATCGCGGACCTGAATGTCGAGCAGCAGATCGAAAGGCCTGAAATAAAGATAATCCCTAAACGCGAGATGCTCGCCAAATACGGCATATCCCTTCCTGCATTCAACGAATTCATCACCGTCCACATGGCGGGAAGGACTGTGTCACAGGTATATGAGCAGGGCAAGTCCTTCAACCTGGTCGTACGTGCCGACGAGACGGACAGAGGGTCGATGGAAGGCATCCGGAACATGATGATAGACGATGCCGCAGGCAACAAGCTCCCGCTCTACTACGTGGCGGATGTAGTCTCCTCGTCCGGGCCGAACACCATCAACAGGGAGAATGTCAAACGGAAAATCGTCATTTCCGCCAACACCAGCGGCAGGGACCTGCGCGGTGTGGTCAACGACATACAGGAGATAGTGGACAAGAACATCGAGCTTCCTGAAGGATACCATATAGAATACGGGGGACAGTTCGAAAGCGAGCAGGCGGCCAGCCGCACCCTGCTGCTTGCCTCATTCATGAGCATTATAGTGATATTCCTGCTGCTGTACATGCAGTTCAAGAGTGCCTCACAGAGCGGTGTCATACTGCTGAACCTCCCGCTGGCCCTTATCGGGGGCGTATTCGCCCTGCTGCTCACGACAAAGGAGCTCAGTATCCCTGCAATCATAGGCTTCATTTCCCTGTTCGGCATTGCGACCAGGAACGGAATGCTCCTCATAAGCCACTACAACCTGCTCCGGGAACAGGGGTGCGGCCTGTATGAGAGCATCATCCAGGGTTCACTCGACAGGCTCAACCCGATCCTGATGACAGCGCTGAGCTCGGCACTCGCCCTGATCCCGCTGGCTATCCACGGAGACCTTCCCGGCAACGAAATCCAGAGCCCGATGGCAAAAGTCATACTTGGAGGACTGCTGACATCGACATTCCTGAACGGGTTCATTGTCCCGATAATGTACTGGTGGCTCCACAGAAACGAGTAAGATGGGAAGGCCCGACAGGGCCGCACCGGAGAGTCAGCGAGGTTCCCGCCATGGGAACCGGAGCAGCGCAGGTGCCGGCGGAGTGAAGCGGAGCCGCATGCCCCACCGGGGCTGTCACGAAGTGACTGGGGGTGGACAGGCGGGATTTCCTCCGGAAATCCCCTTAACGTCAGTGTGACGGATTCCGGTCATAAATGATAAAATATTGATTTTTAATATAATATTGTTAAACATAAATGTCGAACTGACGTTAAAATAACGTGACATTTTACCGCCATCCTGCCATGCCAGGAATGACACAAACGGGAACTTTCATTTAAACCAGAACATGAATATGAACAGAACAATACTTGCAATAATATGCGCTGCGGCAGGAGTTGCGGCATATGGACAGGAACAGGACGGGGCCGGCGGACAGCAGACGCTGCAGACCCAGAGCATAGACGAAGTCCTGCAGGCCGTAGCCCTCAACAATCCGGAATTGCAGTCTCTTGCCAAAGACACGGAGGCGGCGCAGCTGCAGCTCAAGACAGAAAACATGCTGGAAGACCCGACTGTGGAATACAGCTCGTTCTACAGCCCGAACACCACAGGGCAGTCCGGCTCCGAACTGGTCGTATCCCAGGGATTTGATTTTCCCACAATCTATGCTACGCGCCATAAGCAGAACAAACTCTCCAGCGCATCCCTGGACAGCGGGCTGAATGCCGAGCGCAGGCGCATACTTCTGGATGCCAAGTCAATATGCCTGGACATAATCATGTACAGGCAGCTCGGGGAGCTTTTGGACATGCAGTCCGGCATCGCGCAGGAGATGCTGGAAATGTACCGGAGGAGATATGAGACAGGGGACGCCACAGCACTGGAACTCAACAAGATAAAGATGGAGCTGATGAATGTGGCCACTGAAGTGGCCAACAACAGCGCTGCCCTGTCCGCCGCCGAGAACTCCCTCACGGCAATGAACGGCGGAGCGGAAGTGGCCTTCGAAGCCGATTTCTATCCGCTTGAAGAGGAAATGACAGACCCCCAGGCCGCGATAGACGAATACCTAAGCGGAAGCGCCGCAATTATGGCCGCTGAAAACGCCGCCATGGCAGCACAGAAACAGGTGTCCGTGAACAGGCAGAACTGGATTCCGAAACTGGAGATCGGATACAGGAGGAACACAGCCCTGCGGGAGGCGGAGAACGGCTTCATCGTGGGTGGGTCAATCCCTATCTTCGCCAACCACCGTAAAGTCCGGATGGCCAAGGCACAGTCAGCGTCGGCCCACAGCCAGCTTGCTCTCGCCAAGGCACAGGCTGAAGCCCAGGCCAGGTCCTTCATAGCGGACATCCAGGAGACCAGGGCCGCACTCGGTGCATATGACCAGCCGCTCATGCGCGAAACCCTCTCCCTGCTCAAGGAAGCGGTGGAGGGCGGGCAGATCTCCGTAATCGACTACTTCGTCGAGGCTTCAAACATCTACACCAACCTCTCCAACTG
>JADIMB010000101.1 GCA_017694995.1 Candidatus Cryptobacteroides faecavium
GCACCGGAGCGTCAGCGAGGTTTCCAGGAGGAAACAGAGCAGTGGAGGTGCCGGCGGAGCTTAGCGGAGCCGCATGCCCCGACGGGGCTGTCACCGCAGGTGACTGGGGGTGGACTGACAGGATTTCTGGAAGAAATCCTTAACGTCAGTGTGACTGATTCTGGTCACAAATGATAAGATATTGATTTTTAATATAATATGTTAAACATAAATTCGTCGAACTGACGTTATAAATGCAAAATTGCTTATGAGATATTCTCCCGGAAGTGTACTGCGGTACTTGATTTTTATGTCAGTTTTTCTTGTCCCTGCGGTCTCAGCCGCACATGTGACGGACAAGGAGTATATTGCAAGGAATTATACCAAGAGGGAAGTCATGATTCCCATGCGGGACGGCGTGTCGCTGTATACGGCAGTGTTCGAGCCTTCGGACGCACATTCTCGCCCTGTCATAATGATGCGCACCCCGTATTCCTGCGCTCCATACGGGGACGGGTTTCCTGATGTACTATGGAAAGACATGAGGTTTTTTGCCGAGAACGAGTACATCATCGTTTTGCAGAATGTCCGCGGCCGCTATATGAGTGAAGGTGAGTATGAAAACATCCGTCCGTTCAATCCCGCCAAGAAGGGCGCGGAAACAGATGAGGCTTCCGACACTTATGATACGGCGGAGTGGCTTGTCCGCAATACGGACAGCAACGGCTGTATCGGTGTGACCGGAGTCTCGTATCCTGGTTTCTATGCATTGATGGCCGCCCTGTCTGGCCACCCTGCGGTCAAGGCGGTTTCCCCGCAGGCTCCCGTATTTGACTGGTATATGGGGGATGATGCGCATCACAACGGGGTGCTGATGCTTCTTGACACCTATTCGTTCGGGGGCTCGATGTACCGTGAACATGGCAATCCTGCGCCCAAAGCCCCGAAATCTGCCTCTAGGATTGTCGGGGACGCCTATGGCTTTTTCCTGAAAGCCGGCAATGCCGAAGGTGTCACGCGTACATTCTCCGACTCTCTGGAGTTCTGGCATAAGATAATGGAACATCCTGACTATGACGGATTCTGGCAGGACAGATGTCCGGGAAGGCATTTGAAGGACATAAGTCCCGCAGTGCTTGTTGTCGGCGGTATGTTTGACACAGACGACTGCTACGGTGCATTGAAGACATACACGGCGGTGCGGGAACAGTCCCCGGGGACTGACCTTCATTTTGTATACGGGCCGTGGTATCATGGAGGATGGCACAATACATCTTATACTCATCTCGGCCAGGTCTGGATCGGGGAAGGGACATCCGGGTATTACATGGAACATATAGAATATCCGTTCTTCAGATATTATCTTGAGGGAAAGGGAGAGGCCCCTGCAGCTGTGTCTGTACTTCCTTTCCCTGCAGGAGTGTGGGAGAATCATGAATGCTGGCCTCCCGAGGGCATGTCTCGCCGCAGACTTTATCTGAGGGACGGGGACAGCCTGTCATTCACAAAACCTTCTGAAGCACTGTCCTTTTCGTCATATGTCTCCGATCCGCAGCACCCTGTCCCTCATGTAGGGAAGCCGGTTGGGAAAAGATACCGTGAATATATGGTCGAGGACCAGAGGTTTGCCTCGGCCCGTCCTGATGTGCTCACTTTCGTGTCAGCCCCTCTGCAGGACACATTGAAGCTGGAAGGTCCGCTGTCGGCCACCGTGATGTTCGAGACGACAGGCAGCGATGCGGATATAATAGTGAAGCTCATAGATGTGTATCCTGATAGCTTCAGATACGTCAAGGATGTCTCTGAAGAACTTCCTGACCCTGGATACCAGATGGGAGGCTACCAGATGCTCGTCAGGGGCAATGTGTTCCGTGCGAGATACAGGAACGGTTTCTCTTCTCCACAGCCCCTGGTCCCTGGCAGCATGTCGGAGGTCTCGTTCTCCATGGACGATATAGCGCACTGGTTCCTGCCCGGGCACCGGATTATGGTCCAGGTACAGAGTTCATGGTTTCCGCTTGCTGACAGGAATCCCCAGACATACGTAGAGAATATTTACAAGGCCCGTGTGGAGGATTATGTGCCTGCGGAGATCAAGGTATACCATCAACAGGGCAGTGCCTCCTATATAGAACTGCCTGTCATTGATGATACGCTGTGAATGTGGATCCGGGCACGCTGCTACCGGATTGTGTCTTTTATGTTGTAATGGTTCCTTTCGCTGCTGTTCCTTGATACGAGTTCGCTTATGAATCCAGAGAGGAACAGCTGCACCCCTATGAGCACTGCTACCAGGGCGAGGTAGAACAGCGGCTGTTCTGTCACTGGGCGGAAATCCATGCCGTTAGACTGATGTATGAGCTTTGATACTATGAGCCATACGGCTATGAATCCTCCTGTGAGGAACATCAGTATCCCGGTCAGTCCGAAAAAATGCATCGGATTTTTCCCGAAAGTGCACAGGAACCATATGGAAAGCAGATCAAGGAAGCCGTTCACAAACCTGTCTACACCGAACTTGCTTTTCCCGTATTTCCTTTTCTGGTGATGGACAGGTTTTTCTGTTATGTGGGTGAATCCGGCGTTTTTTGCGAGATAGGGTATGAACCGGTGCATCTCCCCATATACTTCTATGTTCTTGACGACCTCGTTCCTGTACGCTTTCAGTCCGCAGTTCATGTCGTGCAGGCTGATGCCGGTGATCCATCTCGCTGCCGCATTGTAAATCTTGGAAGGGATGTTCTTGGTGATGGCGTTGTCTTTCCTGTGCTGTTTCCATCCTGAGACTATGTCATAGCCGTTTTCCAGGATCATCCTGTACATTTCCGGTATTTCTTCCGGTGAATCCTGCAGGTCAGCGTCCATTGTCACCACTACTCTGCCCCTTGCGGCCTTGAAGCCGCAGTAAAGCGCTGCGGACTTGCCGTAATTCCGCCTGAAGGATATGCCCCTGATACCGGCATCTTCAGCGGCAAGGCCGGATATTGTCTTCCAGGACCCGTCCCTGCTCCCGTCGTCCACCATTATTATCTCATATCTGAAATGTTCCCGTTCCATCACGGATTTTATCCATCCGACAAGTTCAGGAAGGGATTCCTCTTCGTTGAAAAGTGAAATGACAATGGAAATGTCCTTGTCGTACAGGTCAGCTGCGTTGCTCATCATAAATGTCGGTTACTGCTCGTCTGCTTCGTTCCCGTAACTGGCGAACGGGTCGTTTTTCGGGATGCTCCTGGAAAGGATGGCCGACAGGACTGTCCCGTATATGAAGCAGTATATGAGGTTGGAGAAAAACAATATCTGCGGGTAGCTGTCTTCCATTTTCTCAAGCATGGCCATCGAGTTGCTGTCCATCATTGACGAATACATCTGCATCATCTTGTCCATCTGGGCCGAGAACAAGTCAGGCGTTATGAAGAGGACATCGGCAAGATAGATGGCCGAGCAGATGAGGGAGGACAGCAGTGCTGTCAGCATCCCGAACTTGAAAGTATCGGCATTGGTCGCCTGGCTGTATTCCCTGCACAGTTTTTTCATGAAGAACATCATCAGCCAGATGCACAGGATGAACTTTACCAGCCAGAGTATGAACGATACGGCCATAGACGCCATAGGTGCGGATATGCTGCCGGCTCTCAGGAAAATGAAAATCCCGGATACCGCACCGAGTACAGCCCCTGCAGTGCCGGCCTTGCTCCAGAGGGTCTTGATATTTAAATTCTGATTCATATAAAAGTGTCTATAACTGCGCAAAGATAAGAAAAAATTCATACCTTTGCAGTCTTTGGAAAGAGGAATCTTGATGCAGTTGGCCTGCACGGGTATTGAAATTAAATTTATTGTTATGAGCATTAATATTACATTTCCTGACGGTAGCGTAAAATCCTTTGAGAGAGGGATTACCGGCTATGAGATTGCACAGAGTATAAGTCCGAGGCTTGCAGCTGATGTACTTGCGGCTACAGTCGTTTTCAAGGATGACACGAAAGGAAAAGGTACGATATATGATCTGGATCGCCCGATAATACAGGACGCTTCCGTCAGATTCCACAAGTGGGAGGACGACGAGGCCAAGCATGTGTTCTGGCACTCCTCGTCACATCTTCTTGCACAGGCTCTTGAGGCTTTGTATCCAGGTGTCAAGTTCGGCATAGGGCCTGCTATCGAGAACGGGTTCTATTATGATGTTGACCTTGAAGGCAGGCAGATTTCAGAGTCTGACCTCAAGGCCGTTGAGGACAAGATGATGGAATTCGCCCGCTCCAAGGAGAGGTTTGTCCGCAAGGAGGTCTCCAAGGAAGAGGCGATGGCGGCTTTCCGTGAAAAGGGGGACGAGTACAAGTGCGAGCTTATCGGAGAGCTCCAGGACGGCACGATATCGTTTTATACAAACGGCTCTTTTACAGACCTGTGCCGCGGCCCTCACCTGAGGGATACTTCTGTGATCAAGGCCGTGAAGCTCACATCCATAGCCGGAGCATACTGGAGAGGAGATGAAAAACGCAATATGCTTACGCGCATATACGGTATTTCTTTCCCGAAGAAATCCATGCTTGACGAATATCTGGCCATGCTTGAGGAGGCGAAGAAAAGGGACCACAGGAAACTCGGCAAGGAGATGGAACTGTTTGCGTTCTCTTCAAAAGTCGGACAGGGCCTGCCTCTGTGGCTTCCGAAAGGTGCGGAGCTCAGGGAAAGACTTGAGAATTTCCTGAGGAAAATACAGAAGTCATACGGATATCTTCCGGTGATAACACCGCATATCGGTAACAAGGATCTTTATGTGACATCAGGGCATTATGCAAAGTACGGAAAGGACTCCTTCCAGCCGATCCACACTCCGCAGGAAGGAGAGGAATTCCTCCTGAAACCTATGAACTGCCCTCATCACTGTGAGATATACAGGACCAAGCCAAGGTCTTACAAGGATCTCCCTCTGAGATATGCCGAGTTCGGTACAGTCTACCGTTACGAGCAGAGCGGTGAGCTGCACGGCCTGACAAGAGTCCGCGGATTCACTCAGGACGATGCGCACCTGTTCTGCCGTCCTGACCAGATCAAGGAGGAGTTCTGCAAGGTCATCGACATTATCCTGTATGTGTTCAAGACTTTGAATTTCAATGAATATATTGCTCAGGTATCATTGAGGGACCCAGACCATAAGGAAAAATATATAGGTACTGATGAAAACTGGGCGAAAGCGGAGCAGGCTATAATTGACGCCGCAGCTGAAAAAGGCCTTAAGACTGTTGTAGAATACGGTGAGGCTGCATTTTATGGCCCTAAGCTCGACTTTATGGTAAAGGATGCGATAGGAAGGAAGTGGCAGCTGGGGACAATACAGGTGGATTATAACCTTCCGGAGCGCTTTGAACTGGAATATACCGGAAGCGACGGCAAGAAACATCGTCCTGTGATGATCCACAGGGCACCGTTCGGTTCTCTTGAAAGGTTTGTCGCAGTCCTGCTGGAGCATACAGGGGGAAAACTCCCGTTGTGGCTTACCCCGGACCAGGTCAACATATTGCCTGTCAGTGAAAAGTTTACTGATTATGCAAAAAAAGTTTGTGATTTACTGAATAATTCCGATATTCGCGCCGCATTGGATGACAGGAATGAGACTATCGGAAAGAGAATCCGTGAAAACGAACTCAAGAGAATCCCGTTCCTCGTTGTCGTGGGAGAAAAAGAATGTGAGAATAATACCCTGTCTGTAAGACGTCAGGGCGGTAAAGACGAAGGGACAATGACTGTGGATGAATTCATCAGGCTTGTGAATGATGAAGTCAAGGCGCAGTTGTCCTGACGTCATAATATTAATTAACTAAATTATAGGAGGATTTTTTTATCGCAGCACCATTCAAACCATCTGCACCCCGGTTCAACGGACCGCGACCTAACAGTAACTCAAACGGTGCAGGTCGTCCTGATCCAAGAGGCCCTCAGAGACCAAGAAAGGACGAAAACGGATTAAGAATTAATGAGGAAATTACTGCCTCGAGGGTTCGCCTTGTCGGGGAGAATATCCAGGAGCAGGGAGTATACCCGTTAACTGAGGCCATGAAAATGGCCGATGACTTAGGTCTTGATCTGGTGGAGATAAGTGCGAAAGCAGATCCTCCTGTATGTAAGATCATTGACTATCAGAAGTATCTGTACCAGCAGAAGAAGAAGGCCAAGGAGATGAAGTCCAATTCTGCCAAGATCGTCATAAAGGAGATACGCTTCGGCCCGAATACGGATGAGCACGACTTCCAGTTCAAGCTCAAGCATGCGGTCGAGTTCCTTCAGGAGGGGTCGAAGGTGAAGGCTTCTGTCTTTTTCAAGGGCCGTTCAATCCTCTATTCCGACCAGGGCGAGAAGCTTCTCCTCAGATTTGCAGTGGAACTGGAAGAATACGGAAGGGCGGAGCAGATGCCGAAGCTGGAAGGCAAGCGGATGATAATGATGATTGCACCTGTAAAGAAAAAGTAGTCCAAGTGATTGGATGATAAATATTTATTAACAGTTAAAAAATTTAACTATGCCAAAGATGAAAACCAACTCCGGTTCAAAAAAGCGTTTCACGCTTACCGGAACGGGAAAAGTGAAGAGAAAACATGCTTATAAAAGCCACATTCTCACAAAAAAGACCAAAAAGCAGAAAAGGAATTTGACTCACTTCGGTCTTGTACACAAGGCTGACGAGAGCAGGGTCAAAGCTTTATTGGGATTGTAGTCTTTCTTAATTATTAAGTTGAACTTGGAATACAGTATGAAGCTCCGTAAAATGGACACTGTATCCATAAAAACAGTTAAATTATGCCAAGATCGGTAAATTCAGTAGCCTCAAGGGCTCGCCGCAAGAAGATTCTTAAAAGAACCCGCGGTAACTTCCTCTCAAGAAGGAATGTCTGGACAGTAGCAAAGAACACTTACGAGAAAGGTCTCACTTATGCTTATCGTGACCGTAAAGCGAAGAAACGTTCTTTCCGTGCTCTTTGGATCCAGAGAATCAACGCTGCTGCGCGTCAGTACGGTATGACCTACTCTCAGTTCATGGGCAGGATTTCAAAACAGAATATCGGCCTGAACCGTAAAGTGCTTGCAGACCTTGCTATGAATAATCCTCAGGCTTTTGAGGCGATTATAAACTCCGTAAAATAGTTTCCGCGCCGTGGGTCTGAAGGAATTATATCACAACAAATGGGTTAGGTTCGGCTTCTGGGCCTTTCTGTATCTGCTGTGGGTAATCTGGCTTGGGAATTATTGGTGGCTTTTTGGCCTTGTAGTGATTTTCGATCACCACATAACCAGGAAGGTGAAGTGGGTCTTCTGGAAAAAATACTATAAGGAAGGAGAAAAGCATAATGTACTGCTTGACTGGCTTGATGCAATAATTTTTGCCGTAATAGTAGTCACATTCATCAATACATTCTTTTTCCAGGCATTCAAAATTCCTTCATCCTCGATGGAAAGTTCGCTTCTGACGGGCGACCATCTGTTCGTAAGCAAGCTTGCATATGGTCCCCGGATTCCACAGACTCCTCTGACTGTCCCTTTCACGCACAATGTGCTGCCTTCGGGGAAAGAGTCGTATTCGACACTTATCCAGAACAAGTACAGGCGGCTTAAAGGGTTCGGTCACGTGAAAAGGGATGATTATGTCGTATTCGGCTTCCCAAATGGTGACACTGTCCTGACAAAGGTTCCTGGAGAGGACTATTATATGTTCTGCAGGCTTGTAGGCAGGGACTACGCTATCAGACAGTATGGACCGGTGAAAGTCCGCCCTATGGACAAGAAGGACCATTACGTCAAGAGATGTGTAGCAATAGCGGGGGACACCCTTCAGGTCATTGACGGGAAAGTCTATGTGAATTCCATCCCGCAGAAGGATTATCCAGGAATCCAGAACACCTATACAGTCATTACTGACGGGGGGAAGATCAATCCCAAGAATCTTGACCGTATGGGAATGAATACTGCAGAGCTTTATTTCAACCCGCAGTTGCCAGGCTATCCTTCAATGCCTCTTACCAAGGACATGAAGGAGAACGTGGCGAGTTTTACGAACGTATTGTCAGTCACGCCGAATATAGACAGGTATCCGCCGGACTATGATGATTCGTATCTGACAATATTCCCGTTTTCTGAGAATTTCCAGTGGACCAGGGACAACTATGGGCCGGTCTGGATTCCGAAAAAGGGCGTGACTGTCAAGCTTGACACGTTGAATCTTCCTCTGTATGAAAGGATAATAAGTTCCTATGAGGGGAATTCTCTTGAAGTGAAGGACGGCAGGATTCTGATAAACGGGTCTGAGGCAGACAGCTATACTTTCAGGCAGGACTACTATTTTATGATGGGCGACAACAGACACAATTCCCTCGATTCAAGATATTGGGGATTTGTCCCGGAAGACCATATCGTCGGGAAACCGGCATTGATATGGTTCTCGTCTGACCAGAACAAGTCGTTCCCAAAGAATATCAGGTGGCGCAGGTTTTTCAAGTTTGTATAGAAACTCTTGTTTTTCAGGATTTTTTATCCGATATTTGCAGCCCCGAAGTGTGAAATAAATAAAAAAGTTATATACAATGGCAAAGTTTTGTCAAGTTACAGGAAGAAAAAGAATGGTAGGAAACAATGTTTCCCATTCAAAAAGGCGTACTAAGCGCATTTTTGCCCTGAACCTCAAGACCAAGAAGTTCTGGTCAGAGGAGGAACAGAGGTTTGTTACACTTAAAGTATCTTGCAAAGGCATAAGGACAATCGAGAAGAATGGCCTTGACGCTACTATCAAAG
>JADIMB010000102.1 GCA_017694995.1 Candidatus Cryptobacteroides faecavium
TTTTATGAGAGATTTCCGAGGGGAGATTTTCTGATTTTTTGAAAAGAATAGCAGAGCTATCTGACTGAAAAAAATCAGAAAATATACACCGGAAAGGTCCATAAAAGAATCTTTGAGAAAAATTTAAACAGCTTCTTAACGTCATTCAGACGAAAATTCGCCATACTGACGTTAAGGGGATTCCCTCCGGAAATCCTGTCTGTCTGCCCCAGTCCTATACAATACTCGGGAAAACAAGCGAGAAAATCAATATTGCAATACCGGAAACGAGCACTGCGACAGTCTTTCCCGAAACACCTTTCCATTCTTTCAGTATAAGTCCCCAGACGTTGCTGAACACGACATTCAGCGACATGAGGATGCACCATGCAAACGCCGACAGAGCGGACTCCGGTCCGAAGAAGCTGCTCCCGGTGCCGAGCCCGAAGAACTGCGAATACCACAGCAGACCGGCAAGGGCACAGAACAGCAGGTTGTTAGGCCATACACTGCGGTCTGCATAGTCGGAGAACGTCCTGTTCCTGAAGTTCTGATAAAGGCAGTACGCGGCATTGGTCAGGAAACCTCCGCAAGTGACCATGAATGTGGCCGGAAGCGTCCTGAAAAGCGGGGCCATGCCTTCGACCTGCAACGGTCTGCCGGCATCCAGCCCCAGGGCAAAGCACGCGCTCATCACACCGGCCAGCAGAGCTACAGCAAGCCCCTTCGTCAGGGAGAACTCCCTGATGGCGGCCCGCCGCTCCTCTTCGGAAAGGCCTTTAGAGCGCAGGCTCCCGGCATACCCTATGACAAAGATTCCGGCCAGCGTTATGCAGACCCCGAGGAGAAGCACGAGCCCTTTCCCGTGCAGGAGGTCGGTGCCGGCCAGCACAGCAGGGAAAAGCGTGCCGAAAGCGGCGCACGTGCCCAGCGATATGGACTGGCCCATCGCGACTCCGAGGTATCTCATGCTCAGTCCGAAAGTAAGGCTTCCCACACCCCACAGGACACCGTATCCGGCAGCGGCCAGGGCAGCTCCGGGATCAGCAGTGAGCACGTCCCGCAAGGAACATCCGTGAGGCAGGGAAAGAAGGGCCCCCGCAAGAGGGAACACAAGCCATGCGAACACGCCCTGCACAAGCCAGAAGCTTTCCCAGCTCCATCTCCTTATTTTCCTTATAGGGACGTATGAGCTGCTCTGCCCGAAACTCCCTGCAGCTATGATCAGCAGTCCGACAAGAACTTCCATATGCACGCGGTTTTGAATTGCCTCACTTTATTTCCGTTTTGAAGCCGCCTCCATACCGTACTTCACGACCCCGTCAATGTATCCGCAGCCGGCTGGCACGCCCTTTCTCAGACAGTACATGTCCCAGACTGCACCCCACGGCATGGATTTGAGCTCTTCCTGAAGCGCAAGCCTCTCGAATCCGCGTCCCTCGGCCTCATACTGCTCCAGCATGCCCGAAGGCTCCAGCATGGCGACAAGGAAGGCCTTGAGGGTCGCACGGCTGCCCACGACATATGCCCCGGTACGGTTGATGGTGGCGTCGAAATAATCAAGACCGATATGTACCCTGTCCAGGGCCTTGCATCTTATCACCTCCCTTGCAAGGTCCATGATGTCGTCATTGAGGATTACGACATGGTCGCTGTCCCAGCGTACAGGACGGCTGACGTGCAGCATTATCTCCGGAGTGAAAAGCAGAAGGGAGGAAATCTTGTCCGCTATGCTTTCCGTAAGGTGGAAATGTCCGGTGTCAAGTGTCACTATCTTGCGGTTGCTGACACCGTATCCGAGGTAGAAGTCGTATGAGCCGACAGTATAATTCTCGAGCCCGATGCCGAAAAGCTTGGCTTCGATGCAGTCCTTCATGTGACCATACTCCACAGAGAATATCTCGTCCAGCGAATTTTTCAATATCTGCCTGTATTTCAACCTGCTGGCAGGCACTTCCTTGCTTCCGTCATGGATCCACAGATTCATCATGCAGGGGTCACCCTGGTACTTTCCTATCTCCTCGCTGATCCACCTGCATCTTTTCGTGTGCTCGATCCAGAAATTCCGGATACTTTCGTCAGGACTGGCCAGGGAAAGGTCACCGCTCTTCGGATGAGAGAAGGAAGTGCTGTTGAAATCCAGCTTGAGGCCATGTTCAGAAGCCCACTCCATCCAGCTGCGGAAATGCCCCGGCTCTATGGCGTCACGGTCTACGGACTTGCCCCCGAAATCCCCGTATATCGCATGGAGGCTGAGGCGGTGGCTGCCAGGAATGAACGAGAGCGCCTCCAGCACATCCGCTCTGACCTCGTCCATGTTCCTGGCGCGGCCCGGATAATTGCCGGTTACCTGGATCCCTCCTGTCAGGGACCCTCCCCTGTTTTCAAATCCGGTGACATCGTCCGCCTGCCAGCAGTGCAGGGAAAGAGAAACCTTGTCCATATCCTTCAGGACCTTCTCGGTGTCCACGCCCAGAGCGGCATATTTCTCAGAGGCTGCCGCATACGCCTTCCCGATTGAATTTTCAGTCGACATATCAGTTATCAGTTAATTGGTTTTACTTTAACAAAGGCACCGTCACGGCATCAGCATCCGCCGGGCATGAATATCTCAGGCGGGAACGCCTCGGCGACAAGCTGCCTGTATTCCCACCTGTCTTTCACCAGCCCTGCCGCCCGGGCCTGGACCATGCAGTTCCCTATGGCCGTGGCCTCCGACGGGCCGGCATATACAGGAATCCCGGCCGCATCGGCCGTCATCCTGTTCAGCAGGGCGTTCCTGGACCCTCCGCCAATGATATGCAGCCTGTCTATCGGGAACGGTGACATCCCCCTCAGGGTATCCAGTACATCACGGTATTTCCCGGCCAGGCTTCTGAAGATGCAGCCCACGAACTCCGCGTCAGTCCGCGGAACAGGCCCCCCGGCCTCTCCGCACAGGCCGGCTATGGCGCCGGTCATGCTCTGAGGGTTTGCAAGGGCATCGCTGTCAGGGTCTATCGCAGGACACTCCGCCCTGTCTTTCTCCGCCATGGCCACTATCTCCGCATAAGAATAATCCCGGCCGTGCGCCGACCATTCCTCCATGCATTTCTCAAGGAGCCACATCCCTGTTATGTTGCGGAGGAAGCGGATGCTGCCTTCCACCCCGCCTTCATTCGTGAAATTGTTCCTGAACGCCGCATCCGTCAGGACCGGAGAGCAGGTCTCTATGCCCATCAGGCTCCATGTCCCGCTGCTCAGGTAGGCGAAGCGGCCGTCAAGGGCCGGCACTGCAGCCACAGCCGAGGCGGTATCGTGCCCGGCCACGGATATGACAGGGATCCTCCCGACACCCGTAGAGCGGGCTATACCCTCGTCAAGGACACCTGCCACAGTGCCAGGCTCAACGACAGGGCCGAACAGCGGCCTGCCGAGCCCTACGGCATCCAGGATCTCAGGGCAGAAGTCCTTTGTCACCGGGTCGAGCAGCTGCGATGTGGAGGCTATCGTATACTCGCACACACGGCTGCCTGTCAGCATATAGACCAGCAGGTCAGGCACGAAAAGAAGCCCGGAAGCATTCTCAAGCGGAGAATAGCCGGTCCTTTTCATCACGTCCAGCTGGTAAAGGGAATTGAAGTCCATTATCTGTATGCCCGTACGCCTGTACACCTCCTCCCTCGGCATGACCCTGAAGAATTCCTCCGGGGCACCGGATGTGAAAGGGTCCCTGTAGGAACGCGGAAGGCCGAGAATCACCCCGTCAGAGGCCACAAAGCCGAAATCCACTCCCCATGTATCTATGCCGATGGAGCATGGCCTTATCCCTTCCGAAGCACATATGCGCAGGGCTTTCTCCATCTCCATATAAAGCCCGTAAATATCCCAGAAAAGCCTTCCGCCTACAGACACCATCCTGTTCGGGAAACGGTGTATCTCCCTCATGACGGGCTTCCTTCCTGAAACGGTAAGAGAGACGGCCCTGCCGCTGGTAGCGCCCAGGTCAAAAGCAAGAAAAGTATGGTCAGACATAGTGTTACGTGGTATGTTATTATTATTTTTGCGTAAAATTATCTCATATCAATATATTTGTAGTTGGCATTTTGACATTATACTTATATATTCTGACATGGCAACGGCATTTGAGAGAAACAACATCCTGTGCTACCCTGGAAGCGGACCGGATGACGAAAAATGGGGGATGACGGTGACGACGGCAGGCAAGCAGTCGATCCCGCCGGGAGGAGGCTATCCGCTTTCCTCGCACCCGTCAGGCTACCTTTTCTCGGCACAGAAAGGCAGGACCCTTGATGAATACCAGATAGTATATATCTCCGAAGGCAGCGGAAAGTTCGCCTCCGCCTCTTGCCCCATGACCGAAATCACGGCAGGCACGGCCATACTGCTCTTCCCCGGGGAGTGGCACACCTACAGGCCGTCTGCGGAGACAGGATGGGACGAATACTGGGTCGGGTTCAGGAGCCGGTACATGGACATGCAGGTTGAAAACAAGTTCTTCTCTGCATCGGACCCGGTATGGAAAATCGGGATAAGCTCCGGTATCATAAGCCTTTACGAAGAAGTGATCTCGGTCATATCATCGGAGAGGCTAGGTTTCCGCCAGCTTGTGTCGGGCATAGTCATGCATATCCTGGGGTCCATATATTATAAAGGGAAGAACATCGCCCGCCCGGATTCGGGGATGAGCGAGAAGATCAGTGAGGCAAAGGTCCTGATGAAGGACACGGACTGTCCGCTGACCATAGAACAGATTGCCGGCAGTGTGGGCATGGGATATTCAAAATTCAGGAAATTGTTCAAGGACTACACGGGGACCTCACCGGCGCAGTACAGGCTCCAGCAGAAGCTCGCCAAAGCCAAAGAACTGCTCACTACCTCCCAGATGAACATTTCGGAAATAGCCTACTTCCTTAAATTCGACAGCCCGGGCCAGTTCTCAATATTCTTCCGTCAGAAAGAGGGGACATCCCCCAGGAAATTCAGGGAGAAATACACCGGGCACTGACAAAAAGCCTTTTGCCCGACTATGGCAATGTTTTTGATATAGTCCAGCAGCCTAAATTGCATCAATCATGGACAATATCAACGAACAAGCACTTGAGTATCACCGCAGTTTTCCTGCGGGAAAGATCGGCGTCATCCCCACAAAGCCGACAAAGTCACAGGACGACCTCTCCCTGGCATATACGCCTGGAGTAGCAGCACCTTCTCTGGCTATTGCAGAGAACAAGGATGCCATCTATGATTACACAGGCAAAGGTAATCTGGTGGCAGTAATATCAAACGGCACAGCTGTCCTCGGGCTGGGCAATATCGGAGCAGCGGCCGCAAAACCCGTGATGGAAGGGAAAGCCCTGCTCTTCAAGATCCTCGGGGGAGTGGACGCATTCGACATCGAGGTGGAAACCGGGGACAAAGAAAAATTCATAGAGACTGTGAAGAATATCGCCGTGTCGTTCGGCGGTATAAACCTTGAGGACATCAAGGCCCCGGAATGTTTCGAGATAGAGGAAAGGCTGGTGAAAGAGCTGGACATCCCCGTGATGCACGACGACCAGCACGGGACGGCCATAATCACGTCAGCCGCCCTTCTTAACGCCCTTGAAATCGCAGGCAAGGAAGCCGGGGAAATCAGGATGGTGATCAACGGAGCCGGGGCTGCAGCCATCGCATGCGCAGACCTGTATGTCAAGATGGGTGTACGCCGGGAAAACATCGTGATGTGCGACAGCAAAGGCGTGATCCGCTCAGACAGGAAAGACATCAATGCCCAGAAACGCAGATTCGCCACGGACAGGGATCTCACGACACTTTCAGACGCCATAAAAGGAGCCGATGTGTTCGCCGGGTTCTCCAAAGCAGGTGTATTGTCCGGGGAAATGGTGAAGACAATGGCAGAAAAACCTGTCATTATGGCACTTGCCAACCCTTATCCTGAAATCAGTTATGAAGACGCCAGGAATGCAAGGCACGATGCCCTCATAGCCACAGGGAGAAGCGACTATCCAAACCAGGTGAACAATGTCATCGGGTTCCCGTACATCTTCAGGGGCGCACTGGACACAAGGGCCACCGCCATAAACGACCATATGAAAATCGCTGCCGCGAAGGCCATCGCGGCCCTGGCGAAAGAGCCTGTGCCGGAGGATGTCCTCAAGGCCTACAACGTAAGCCACCTGTCTTTCGGGCCGGACTACATGATCCCGAAAGCTCTCGACAAGAGATTGCTTGAAACCGTATCATCCGCAGTGGCCAAGGCGGCTATGGAGTCAGGGGTCGCACGCAGGCCTGTCCAGGACTGGGACAGATACAGAGAGTACCTGCGCAGTCTGGTGAAATAGAGCAGCACTGTCCATAGGGAAACGAGGAAAGAATCCTTGTCCGCACGAAGCTTCAGCTTAGCATCCTGGTCTATGGCCTGGCCCATAGCCTTGCTCAGGCTGTCCTTGTCAAGCTGCACGCAGACATGGTACCGGAAAGTTCCGTCAGCCTGCTTGAAAGCCTTCTCCTCCATTATCTCCAGTCCTGAAAGCTGTGCATCCACGACTGCACGGCCGAGTTCCTGCAGGTCATTGCCGACCCCGACACCTTTGTCCCTGAAATATTTCTTGTCGGTCCTGTATTCAGATCCGCTGAAAATAATGTCGACTCCCTGCCCGCCTTCAGAAATTCTTTCAAGCTTCCTGGAAGCACCGCAGGACACCACTGAAATGACGGCAGCCAAAGCAATGAGGATTGAAAGAAGTTTTTTCATAAAGACATAAATTAACGTGAATTCGATGAATTTAATTCATTAAATTACATCGAATTTCCTATTTAAGGAGCAGGCCCATGGCCTGCGACAGGTCCCCCGGCGAGGGGGAAGGAAGGGGGTGGCGCCCCTTAACAAGGGGCTGTCACGAAGTGACTGGGGATTAGATTATATGATTAAACGCACGTTTAATCATTAACGTCAGTGTGACGGATTCCGATCATAAAT
>JADIMB010000103.1 GCA_017694995.1 Candidatus Cryptobacteroides faecavium
CAAGAGTGCCGCGCATAAAAAAAACAGAAAAAACATGAAAAAACAGAAAAAGATGACATGGGCATATCCTCCGGCGGCTTCCGTTTGATATTTTATGCATTACTTTGCACCCGGCCGGCATGGAGCGCTCATATCTCCGGTCAGTGATACTTTTTAAAAATACATCGTTATGGAACAGTTGAACAGAATAGAATTGAGGGGGAACGTGGGTAATATCCGTATCTCTGAAGTCGGGGAAAGCAAAGTGGCCAGATTCTCCGTGGCCACAAACTTCATCTACAAAGGCAAGGACAACGAGGGCGTAGTCGAGACCACCTGGCACAACGTGGTGGCATGGAGCGGCAAAGGGATGCCGGACTTCACGGCGATAACCAAAGGCGCCCCGGTATATGTGACAGGACGTATCAGGACTTCAAGGTTCACAGGCAGCGACGGCACTGAGAAGACCGTATACGAAGTAGTGGCCTCTAAGATTGAGGTCCTGGATTTCCAGGCATGACGTACACGCTGTACCCTCCGCACTGCTCATGGCTGACACCTGACAGGCGGCGGGACAGCTTTTCATCATTTTCCACAAGCGAAGTCTTCACCATAAGGATATGCGGCCCTATCCGGGCCTCGATGTAAGCATCCGTATCCTTCCCGTAGTCTTATATGCCGGTCCCCAGATATACATTCATATTCTCCGGACGGTATACCCCAAGGGTGACATAGGATGACGGGGTCTCCACGGCATCGTCCCCATGTGCGAGAGAAGAGGCGGTACGGCAGAGGTTGCCGTAACCGATATAGTCATTCGCCTCAGGGATGACAGCCGACGCCGAAAGGACACACAGGAGCATGGATGCGGCCATGGATATGACCGGTGTCGTCCAGGTCTTTTGCCTCAAAAGGAAATATATGGATACGGCGCCTCCTGCGGCAAGCGACATGAGGGCTGCATATATCCACGGGGAGTGCATGAATGTGTAACCGCCCACTTCAGGTACACAGTCCGTGGCAAGCACTGCCGCCCCTGCGGCCCCGGCAAGGATAAAGACAGCGGAAGGAAGCGCCAGAGAAGCCGCCAGCCAGCCGTTCCACCGGAATCCCTGCACAGACACGGAGAAGACATACACAAGGAACGGGAAGACCGGCAGAAGATATATCGCCAGCTTGGAACTGAAGAATGACAGCATTATGAACGTGACGGAAACAGCGGCAGCCGAAAGGCGTACGAATGTCCCCGTATCTGTCCGTCCGGAAGCCGGCTCAGGACGTTTGCGGAAAAAAGAACAGATGAACACAGGCACAAGTGCCAGTGAATACGGGGCCAGTATATACCAGATGGTCACCATATAGTACCAGAACGGCTCTTTGTGATGGAAGGCATCCACCGCCCTGTCCACAGTCTGATGGAAAAGCAGGTTCTCAAGATACGGCCTGCCCCCTTCAATCCATACACCTGAAAACCAGACAGCGCACAGCAGAGCGATGATCCCCCAGGTCCGCCACCCAAGGTACCGTCCGCTCTCCCTGAGCCTGCCGTCCCATGCAAGAGTCGCGATTACAGCCACAGGTGGCACAAGAAGACCGACAGGACCTTTGGTGAAGAGCGCAAGGAACACAAAAACAGGGAACAGGAAAGTGTGGAGCCTCTGGTTCCCCTTCCCCGTATACAATAGATAGAATGAATACAATGACATTACGATGAACATACACATGAGCATATCCATCCTCAGAAAGACAGAAGTCCCGACGAAAAGGGCCGAAGTCCCCAGCATCATGGCAGAAGCGAACCTGACCATGAACCCTGGGCGCCCGCTGCCACCTGAGGCCGACACAAGCCACCGGTCCATCAGCACCATTATCACCGCGGCAGGGATGAAGGACAGCAGGGACAGGGCATACATGCTGTGCTGCCCGAGTATGACCCTGAGCAATGCGGCAAGCCAGAAATACAGAGGCGGTTTGTCCGCATACGGCTCCCCCTGGTTTGTGAGCGTGAATATATTCCCTTCTGAAATCATCTCGTCCACAATATTCAGATACCGCAGCTCATTGGCAGGAGTGAAATCCCTGAGAGCCATCAGCGGGGTCAAAGTAAAGAACATGAGGACAGCGGCAACCAGGGCCGGATGCGATTTTATGAATGTTTTCATCGTACTGCTTGTTTTCTGGTCTTTCTCTCTTTTCTGCCGATCATGAGATTCCTGGTATATGCCACGAACCCGAAAGACTGCCCGAGTATAAGGACAGGGTCATGTCTGAATATCCCGTATGAGATTATGAGGCCCGACCCGATGAGACTGATTATCCAGAAGCCCCGCGGCAGGAAAGACTGGTGACGGCGCACAGAATAGAACCACTGGTAGATAAATCTGAGTGTGAAGATTATCTGCCCGGCCGAGCCGTAAAGGACAAGTCCGAAAGAGACATTTTCATTGAAGAAGAAGTTGTCTACAAAGGCAGGGATGTCCTTCAGCATGAAGGCAGCCGCCACGACAGGAGTCCCCACAAGGATTATTCTTATGACGGGATGGAGCCGCTTCAGTATTTTCTTGTTGTCAAGATTCCAGAGATATATGTAATATGAAATGAACTGGCCGAGTATGATGGAAAAGTCATCCCTGAGCCATCCGTACAGGCAGAAGAGATATGACCCGGCCAGGCTGAACACCCAGTATGACAGGGGCGACACCACTGATTTGCTTTTCTCGGCCTTCACCCACTGGAACAGTGTACGTGCCGAAAAGAAAATCTGGGCGAGAAAGCCTATTGCGTAGATTATCCAGGAATATTCCATGGCATCCTAAAAGTCTATGCCTTCCGGCCATGTACTGATTCCGTATCCGGTCCTTCGACATCCGTCCCGCACACGGAATAATTGATATACCTGGTCTTCATCCACCTGTAGGCGAAGCAGTCCGCAAAAGGTCCCCACAGCCGGTTCCAGAGATGATATTTGGATTTTCCCGCCACTCTGGGGTAATGCCTAACAGGCACCTGCATATATGTCCCGCCGTCCTGGAGGAGCACAAGGGCCGGAAGGAACCGGTGCATGCCTTTGAACAGAGGCAGCCTCCTGGCACAGTCAGTCCGCAGCACCTTCAGGGGACAGCCCGTGTCCAGGGCACCGTCATGTGTCATCATGCGCCTGAAACCGTTGGCAATCCTGGACTGCAGCTTCTTGAAAGCGCTGTCACGCCTGTCAGCCCTGATACCTGTCACCATGCTGTAATCCTTTATATACGGGAGAAGCAGATTGAAATCCTGCGGATCTGTCTGGAGGTCAGCATCAATATAGCCGACAAACTCAGACTCCGTATAGTCAATGCCGGCTTTCAGTGCAGCACTCAGGCCCCTGTTGCCGGAAAACCTTATATAATAGAATGCATCATTCCTGCGGCACATTTCCTCAATCAGGCTTCCGGAGCCGTCAGAAGAGCCGTCATCCACAAACAGCACACACGCCGGCACCCTGCTGGATTCCAGGAAACCAGCAAGCTTTTCTTCAAGCCTTGCCATATTGTCCGCCTCGTTGTATACAGGAACAATGACTGTAAAAGAATACAACCGCGTATTATTCATCGGATCAGTTATTAAGCGGCGTAGGGACACTCAAAAATCATTCCAACGGCAGTATCCAGGGCCTTCGATGCCCGATATGAAGCCATCCGGGAAATTTTTCCCGACCGACAGGACATCACACACTGCATCCCGGTTTCCGGCATAAAGCCGAAATCAGATTTGAAAGATTAAAAATAAGCCTTATATTTGCGCCCGAAATCATGGGAAAAATTATGGAAATCAACGAAAGATTCAAAGGCGGGGAGTGGACCCGCAAAATCGATGTTTCTGATTTTGTCTACAGGAACATCACCCCTTACACCGGAGACGCATCTTTCCTGAAAGGACCGTCAGAGCGGACAAAGAAGCTCTGGGACGAATGCCTCAAAGCTCTTGAAGAGGAAAGGAAGAACAATGGAGTGCGCTCCATTGACGCAAAGACGATCTCGACTATCACATCCCACAAGGCAGGGTACATCGACAGGGACTGCGAGCTTATCGTAGGACTCCAGACAGACGAGTTGCTCAAAAGGGCGATCAAGCCGTTCGGGGGCTTCAGAGTGACCGAAAAAGCATGCAAGGAAAACGGAGTGGAGATCGACCCTGAAGTAAAAGAGATTTTCACACACTACCGCAAGACACACAATGACGGGGTGTTCGATATCTATACAGAAGAAATCCTCAAGTTCAGGTCACTGGGATTCCTCACAGGGCTTCCGGACAACTACTCCAGAGGACGTATAATCGGGGACTACAGAAGGCTCGCCCTCTATGGCGCGGACAGGCTCATCGAAGCGAAGAAAGATGACCTGAAGCACCTTACCGGACCTATGACCGAAGCAAGGATAAGGCTCCGTGAGGAAGTTGCGGAGCAGATCCATGCCCTGAACGAGATAAAGGTACTTGGAGAATACTACGGGCTTGAGCTCGGAAGGCCGGCGCACAATGCGCAGGAGGCGGTGCAGTGGGTCTACATGGCCTACCTCGCGGCAGTCAAGGAGCAGGACGGAGCGGCCATGTCCCTCGGGAATGTGTCGTCATTCCTTGACATCTATATCCAGTACGACCTCGACCACGGGAACATAGACGAAAGCTTCGCCCAGGAGCTCATCGACCAGTTCGTGATGAAGCTGCGCATGGTACGCCACCTCAGGATGCAGTCATACAACGACATATTCGCAGGAGACCCTACATGGGTGACCGAGTCGATCGGAGGACGTTTCAATGACGGCAAGGTAAAAGTCACCAGGACCTCCTTCCGTTTCCTCCAGACCCTCTACAACCTCGGCCCTGCACCTGAGCCTAACATGACAGTGCTCTGGAGCCCGGAGCTTCCTGAGGGATTCAAGGAGTTCTGTGCAAAAGTGTCAGTGGACACCAGCTCCGTACAGTATGAGAACGACGACCTCATGCGCCACGTACGCGGATGCGACGACTACGGTATCGCCTGCTGCGTGTCATACCAGGCCATCGGAAAGGCTATACAGTTCTTCGGGGCCCGCGCGAACCTCGCCAAGGCGCTCCTGCTTGCCATCAACGGAGGACGCTGCGAGAACACCGGCACACTCATGGTGGAAGGCATAGAGCCGCTCAAGAGCGATGTGCTTGATTTCGAGGAAGTGATGACCAACTACAAGAAAGTGCTTCATGAAGTGGCCAGGGTATACAACGAGGCCATGAACATCATCCACTACATGCACGACAAATATGACTACGAGAGGTCCCAGATGGCATTCATCGACACCGACCCTGCCATCAACCTGGCATACGGAGTGGCCGGGCTTTCCATCGCGGCAGACTCTCTCTCGGCAATCAAATACGCCAAGGTCACCGCACACCGCAACGCCGACGGGCTGACTGACGGATTCTCCATCGACGGGGAATACCCATGTTTCGGGAACGACAACGACAAGGTGGACTCGATAGCAGTGGACCTGGTGCACTACTTCAGCACTGAACTGGGCAGACTCCCTGTATACAAGAACGCCACACCTACCCTTTCCCTCCTGACCATCACATCGAACGTGATGTACGGCAAAAAGACAGGGGCCACCCCTGACGGAAGGGCCAAAGGGACGGCATTCGCACCGGGAGCCAACCCTATGCACGGACGCGACGCCCATGGAGCGATAGCGTCACTCAGCTCAGTGGCCAAGCTGGACTACCATGATGCGATGGACGGCATCAGCAACACCTTCTCCATCGTGCCTAAGTCGCTCGGCCCTACATCAAAAGAAAGAGTCGAGAATCTTGTGACCATGATGGACGGATATTTCTCCAAGGGGGCGCACCACCTGAATGTGAATGTCCTCAACAGGGAGATGCTGGAAGACGCGATGGAACATCCGGAGAACTACCCGCAGCTGACCATCAGGGTCTCAGGATACGCGGTGAACTTCACAAAGCTGAGCAGAGAGCACCAGCTGGAAGTGATAGCCCGTACGTTCCACCAGTCTATGTAAAACAGGAAGGCGGAAATCATGGATATCAGAGTTCACTCTTATGTATCTATGGGAACTTATGACGGGCCGGGTATCCGGCTCGTCGTGTTTCTCCAGGGATGTCCGTTCAGATGTCTCTACTGCGCAAACCCGGACACCATTCCGGCAGAAGGAGGCCGTATGACAAGTCCGGGCGATATAGTCCGCATGGCTGTGGCCGAGAAACCGTTCTTCGGGAGACGGGGCGGCGTGACTTTCTCCGGAGGAGAGCCGACACTGCAGGCAAAAGCCCTCATACCCATTGTCGAAGAGCTCAAGGCATGCGGCATAAATGTCTGTCTGGACACCAACGGCGGGATATGGAACCGCCATGTGGAGCAGCTGCTGAAACTCACGGACCTGGTCCTTCTTGACGTAAAGGAGTTTGACCGGCAGCGGCATCTGGACATCACGGGAAAGGAGAATACCCAGACCCTGGCCACGGCAAAATGGCTGGAGGACAACGGGAAGCCTTTCTGGCTGAGATATGTGCTTGTCCCCGGGATCAGCGATTATGAGCAGGATATCAGGGCCCTGGGTGAGCATTTCAGGGACTACCGGATGATAGAAAGGGTCGAGATACTCCCGTACCATACCCTCGGGGTCAACAAATACGAGGCGTTGGGCCAGGAATACAGGCTCAAGGATGTCCCGCTCAACACCCGGGAACAGCTTGAAAGGGCAGAAGCCCTGTTCAAAGAATATTTCGAGTGTACCGTATTGAACTGAAAGACAAAATGAAGCATAAAAGTCATCCGTTTAAGGAATGGATAATAGCAGTACGGCCATGGTCATTCCCCGCGTCTGCAATGCCGGTGATAGTGACTATGGGATACCTGCTGTGGAAGAGCGGAGACCCGCATGTGCGCATAGACATCAACCTCTGGTACGGCTTATGGGCGCTCATAAATATAGTGGTGTTCCACGCTGCCGGAAACACTTGGAGCGACTATTTCGATTTCAGGAAATCTGTGGACAGGAAAGACACCTTCGGGGTCAAGACACTGACAAGCGGAATGTTCGCCCCGGAAGAAATCAGACGACTGTCTCTGTACCTGCTTGCCGCGGCGATGGCCGGAGGAATAGGCCTGCTCGCCCTCACAGGTCTCCCGCTCCTGTGGATTGGACTGGGAGGGATAGCCTGTACCCTTCTCTACCCGGCATTGAAATACAGGGCCCTTGGAGACCTCGTGATATTCATTGCATACGCCGTGCTCCCTGTCATGGGCACATCATACGCAGTCACAGGGACCATACTTGCAGACGCACTGTGGCTGTCAGTGCCTGTGGGGCTGATCACCGTGGCCATCCTGCACGCCAACAACACCCGTGACACCGAGACAGACAGAAGGGCGCATATCAGGACCCTGGCCATGGACATCGGGCAGAAGGCATCCAGAGCGGTATATTATGCGGAGATACTTGTCCCGTTCATATGGACAGCGGCATGCACGGCTGTGGGGATATTCCCCGTGTGGTGCCTGCTGGTACTGCCGGCCGCCGTTCCTGCCGCCCTGAATCTCAAGGCCATGAAAGGCTCCAGGACTGAAGGGCCCGGTGCCATAGGCTCGCTGGACGAGATGACCGCCAAGCTCCAGATGACATTCTCTCTTCTGTTCACCATCTCGTTTGTCCTGGCTTATTTCTTATAGGAATGGGAAAGACCATATCACACGGAAAGGCGAAGGTGATATCCGCCATACTGGCCGCAGCCGTGCTGTGGTTCATCATGTTCTCGCCATGGACGGCGCCGCATCTGGACTTCTGGACAGCGATGTCATGCTCGGCCGTTGTCCTTGCCGCACTGGCCAGCCTGTCCTGCCCGGAGATCTGGAAAGGGCATGAGTTCCGTGCAGCGGACATCGTACTGGGGATTGCCCTTGCAGCGGCTCTGTGGGGGATATTCTGGGCCGGGGACAAGATCTCGTCGGGCATATTCGGCTTCGCCAGGCCGCAGGTGGACATGATCTACGGGATAAAAGGCGGGACATCCCCGTGGATACTGTCCGCACTTCTACTGCTTCTGATCGGGCCTGCGGAGGAAATATTCTGGAGAGGATACATACAGAGGACACTTTCAGGAGGACTTGGGGCAGATGCAGGTGCGGCACTGACACTTGCACTGTACTCTCTGGTGCATATACCATCCTGGAACTTCATGCTGGTCATGGCTGCGCTCACAGCCGGGGCCTTCTGGGGACTCCTGTACAGGCTTTTCCCGAAACGTATCTGGGCCCTGGTCATCTCGCACGCGGTATGGGATGCGGCTGTATTTGTGTGGTTCCCGATCTGAGTACGGGAAAATATTCCGCGGCATCAGACAAACAATAGGAAAAAATATAAATTATACATACATTTGTGATATTACACAGTATTTGTTGTCATGAAACATGTATTACCAGAACTGCCGTACAGCCAGTATGCACTGGCTCCGGCAATGAGCGCAGAAACGTTCGAGTATCACTACGGAAAACACCTCCAGACATATATCGACAACCTCAACAAGATGATCGAAGGGTCACCTTACGAGGAAATGCCGCTTGAAGAGATAATCACCAAGGCCACAGGAGGCATATACAACAATGCGGCCCAGACCTGGAACCACACTTTCTTCTTCCAGACACTCTCCCCTGCAGAGACAGAGATGCCTGAAGGACTGAAGAAAGCCCTCGCGGACAGCTTCGGGTCTGTCGAGGCTTTCAGGGAGGCTTTCACGAAGGCGGCCATATCGCTCTTCGGCTCAGGCTGGGTGTGGCTTGCGGAAGATGCAGACGGGAAGCTTTCGATCCTTCAGGAGCCGAATGCAGGCAACCCTCTGACCAAGGGGCTGAAACCGCTGCTGACCATAGACGTATGGGAGCATGCATATTATATCGACTACAGGAACAGGAGAGCGGCCTATGTCGAGGCATGGTGGAAGCTGGTGGACTGGAACAAAGTGGCAGAAAAATTGTGATGCAATCACTCTGATAAACTTTTTAATTAACAATTTAATCAAGAAAGAAAATGAAAAAATATGTTTGCGTAATCTGCGGATACGTATATGATCCAGCAGTGGGAGATCCGGACAGCGGAATAGAGCCGGGTACAGCATTTGAAGACCTTCCTGCGGATTGGGTATGCCCTCTTTGCGGCGTAGGCAAGGAAGACTTCAAGGTCGAGGAATAGCATCCGGCATACAGTGGATTCTCCGCTGTATGAAGATACATCAGGTGCGGCGCGTCACAGGTTTTGGCCTGGAGCGCCGCACTTGTCCTGTGTATCGGGGTCCCTGCGCATGGAGAACTCGCATCCGCAGTACTGCTGGTTATAGAAGCCGTACTCCCTGATTATCTGGCTGCGGCGCTCCTGCAGCCCGCCCTTGCGCCAGTTACGGTCCCACCAGACGACATCCGGGTAAAGGGATGCGGCGTATCTTCCGGCCAGGTTTATCTGCTCCAGGCTTTTCCACCTGGAAGAGGCAAGGGTCGTGGTAATCACTCTGATGCCGTGGCCATGGGCATATCCCGCTGTCCGCTCAAGACGCATCCTGAAGCACTCCAGGCATCTGGAGCCGCGTTCCGGCTCATCCTCCAGACCGCGCATCCGGTCCAGCCATGCGGAATGGTCATAGTCGTCATCGACTATCTCCAGGCCCAGAGAAAGGGCATACCGTGTACATTCGTCCTTGCGGACAAGATACTCCTTCTCAGGGTATATGTTGGGGTTGCAGTAGTAAATGACCGGGATGACACCGTTTTTCATCAGGTATTCCACTATAGCTGATGAACAAGGCGCACAGCAAGTATGCAGCAGCACCCTTTTTTCGCCTCCCGGCACATCAAGACTGGATTTCTCTTTCATATCCTCAGACATTGCCGGCGGCAATAATAAGAATAATTTGGACAAATTGTTCCGCACAGGGCGAAAAAGATGGACATCCGCATGCGGTCACCATTCCGGGAAGACTTACCCGGGCGGATTCCGGATGGCTTGTTTTTTGCTAGCCAACCGGAGGCCATGCTCCTGAAAAATCCGGGACAAGAGCCAAAGACGGAATTTACAAATACAAAATCAATACATCATGAAAAATATTCTTACTGCAGTCACAGCAGCCATACTGCTGGGTTCATGCGCGACCGGGGTCAACCTTAGCGGAAAATGGGAGATAGTCTCGCTCAACGGTGAGACCGTAAATGCCATAGAGACAAAACCTTTCCTGGAATTCGACACCGAGAAAAGTGAAGTCCACGGGAATACCGGCTGCAACCTCATGAACGGCAGTTATTCCCAGGACGGGAAAAAGCTTTCATTCGGGAACATGGCCACTACGATGATGGCCGGCCCTGACATGGACCTGGAAAGGGAAGTCCTTGACGCCATCAACAAGACCGCGTCCATAAAGGACATGGCCGGAAACAAAGTCCAGGTGTTCGACGCAAACGGGAACCTTATCATGGAACTACAGAAAAAATAGTATCCGGCGCATGCAGGCAAAAAGACATGCAGTGTGAAGAAAAACGGTTGCAAAGACAGAAATTATCTGTATATTTGCAGCCGTTTCTCATTTGGAGAGATGCTCGAGTGGCTTAAGAGGCACGCCTGGAAAGCGTGTATACGACAAAATCGTATCTCGGGTTCGAATCCCGATCTCTCCGCAAGACAAGAAACCGGGGCACACGGTCCCGGACGACAGACAGGATGGGCCAGAATCTGGCCCATCCTGTCTGTCGTATCCCCTCTCCCGATGAGCCATGTTCCAAACAACGGATTACCAGGAAGGGGAAAAATCATTTTGGCGGCAGCCCATTTCATGTCATGCAGAGCGGAGTCACCCTGGCAATCAGTTTTTTATAGCCCGATACAGGACAAGATAAGAAGTTTTTGTGTAAGTTTGTAGTTTCGGAGATTCCGGGATTGCCTGCGAGCAACTAAAGCAGTGTTTTTTGCATCTCAACAGTATAACATTGACAAAATTGGTATTGAATAAACAAGATCAGCAATGAAAAGAAATTATTTGTTCCTGGCTGCAGCTGCTGCAGTCTGCATATCGTTTACATCATGCAAGAAAGACAAAGTCGAAGTCTGGAGGGACGACACTCCGACAATAGATTTCAACGACCCGCGTGTCCTTAACGCCTTACTCGAGATATCGGACAAATACGGCGACTATCCGCACTCCGACGGACGGAGCTATACCCAGTTCAAGGACATGAACGGCGACGGGAAGGTATCGGAAAAAGAAGCGGCAAGGGTGCAGTATCTCAACATCAGCGGCTACGGCATCAGGAATTTCGATGAACTTAAATATTTTACATCGCTGGAAATATTCTACAGCGAGAACAATCCTATTGAAGATCTGGACCTGAGCGGTAACACGGAGCTGAAACAGTTCAGCTGTATGTCCAACGAGCTCACATCACTCGATGTCAGCAAGAATACCGAACTAAGGACAATCGACTGCAAATACAACAAAATATCAGTTCTGGACATAAACGGATGCGAAAAGCTGGAGGAACTCAACTGCGAAGGGAATTCACTTCAGAGGCTTGTCCTTGACAGGTGCTCAGCACTCCAGAAACTCAACTGCGCATACAACGGGCTGACATCCCTCGACGTCTCGGACTGCCCTGACCTCAGGACACTTGAGTGCAACGACAACAGTCTCACAAGGCTTGACGTGAGCAAGAACAAATATCTGGAATCCCTCTCATGCAGCGGGAATCCTCTTGAGGAACTCATAATATATGAATTCTACAGCCTTCCAGAGTCATTTATCCAGACTTACCAGGACATTATAAAATATTCGAGATAAGCGGTCCCGGCAGGGAAAGTCACACAGAGCCGTCAAGACTGTATCAAAAACCATCAGAACAGAAATGGGAAATTCAGGAAAAGGCACTGCAGGCCAGGATGACAACAGCCAGCAGCCGAAGACAGGACTCTCCTACTGGGGAATATTGTGGGGAATCGTCATTGCCCTGCTTATCAACGGGATTGTCTTCCCGAATGTTTCACGGACCAGGATAATCCCTACAGACTACGGGACATTCATTTCAAAGGTTGACTCCGGCATGGTGAAAGCCGTGGTGATAGAAGACCAGGAAATCCTGTTCCAGGTCCAGGAGCAGAAGACGGACACTGTCAGGGACGTGACCTACAGGACCGGGGCGGTGGGCGACCCGGAACTTGTCGACCGTCTTGTAAACGCAGCGAGCCCTAACGAGGACGGGAAAATCGTATTCACAAAGAAAATACGGCAGCAGAACTCAGCCCTCCTGAATTTCCTGCTGTGGTGGGTGCTTCCGTTCCTGCTCATGGTCATAATATGGAAATATACAAGCAAGTCCATACAGTCCCGTATGGGAGGGGCCGGGAATTTCATGTCTTTCGGCAGCAGCGGAGCAAGGATATATGCGGAATCCCAGATAAAGACCACATTCGCGGATGTCGCAGGACAGGATGAAGCAAAAGACGCCCTCAAAGAAATAGTGGATTTCCTGCACAACCCGGACAAATATGCACAAATCGGGGCCTCACTCCCGAAAGGCGCGTTGCTCGTAGGGCCTCCGGGGACAGGGAAGACCCTGATAGCCAGGGCAGTGGCAGGAGAGGCGAAAGTGCCGTTTTTCTCAATATCCGGATCAGAGTTTGTCCAGATGTTTGTGGGCATGGGTGCAGCGAAAGTCCGGGACCTGTTCAAGCAGGCAGGAGAGAAAGCCCCGTGCATCATCTTCATAGACGAGATCGACGCTATCGGCAAACGGCGTGACAATGCCATGGGCGGCAACGATGAAAGGGAACAGACCCTGAACCAGCTGCTCACGGAGATGGATGGTTTCGACGCCACCAAGGGAGTAGTCATACTGGCGGCGACCAACAGGCCTGAAAGCCTTGACAAGGCTCTCCTGAGACCGGGGCGTTTCGACCGCAGGATACAGATGGAACTTCCTGATCTTGAAGGAAGGAAAGCCATACTTACTGTACATCTGGGGAAAGTCAGGCATGAGGATATAGACCTTGACATCGTAGCACGCGCAACAGCCGGGTCATCAGGGGCCGAACTGGCGAACATCATCAACGAAGGCGCCCTGCGTGCCGTACGCATGGGACGGAACAGCGTCACCACAGAAGACCTTGAAGAGAGCGTGGAGACAGTGATGGCCGGAGCGCAGAAAAAAGGCAAGGTGCTGTCGGGCTCCGACAAGAAGATAGTGGCCTATCACGAGACCGGGCATGCCCTTGTGGCAGCCGTGCTGGGCGGGACGGCACCCGTGCATAAAATCACCATTGTCCCGAGGACATCAGGGGCGCTGGGCTACACGATGCAGGTTGACACCGGAGACCGGGTGCTCATGAGCAAGGATGAACTCCTGGGGAGACTTGCCGTCCTTACCGGAGGGCGCGCTGCAGAAGAAATCATATGCAACACTGTGACGACAGGAGCCTCAAACGACATCGAACAGGCTACCCGCATCGCCAGGGCTATGGTGACGCGCTACGGCATGAGCAGCCAGTACGACATGATGGAACTGGAGACACAGGACAGCCGTTATCTGGGAGGAGACACTTCCCTGGCCTGCTCGGCCGACACGGCTGCAGAAGTGGACAAAGTCGTCCTCCAGATGATAAAAGAAGCCCATGAAAAGGCCAGGAGCATAATCTCTGCCAACCTTGATGTCATGCACGAGGCCGCGGGGTTCCTGATGGAAAAAGAGACCATCACAGGAGAAGAATTCATGGAAATACTTGACAGGAAAAAGAAAATTTAATTATATTTGCAACACTGGAATACTATTAAACTAATACACTACCTTAATTATGGTAGAAATTGAAAAACTACATAAGACCTACAACAACGGGACACCTCTCCATGTGCTCAAAGGAATAAGCCTGTCTGTAAAAGACGGGGAATTCCTTTCAATAATGGGTGCCTCAGGCTCCGGCAAGTCCACCCTGCTGAACATTCTGGGTATCCTGGACACCTATGACGAGGGATCCTACTATCTCGCCGGAAGGCTTATAAAGAGTCAGGACGAGACACAGGCTGCGGCACTCAGAAACGAAATGATAGGATTCATCTTCCAGTCATTCAACCTCATAAGCTACAAGACGGCACTGGAGAACGTAGCTCTGCCATTGTACTACAAGGGATACCGCAGGCGCAAGAGGAACGAGATGGCCCTCGACTTCCTGGACAGCCTCGGCCTGAAAGACTGGGCCGACCACAGGCCCAACGAGATGTCCGGAGGGCAGAAGCAGAGAGTGGCGATAGCAAGGGCCCTGATCACCAATCCGAAACTCATACTTGCCGACGAACCCACCGGAGCCCTTGACAGCAAGACTTCACAGGAAGTCATGGACCTGCTGAGGAAAGTCAACAAGGAGATGGGGATGACAATCATCTGCGTCACACATGAAAAAGGTGTGGCAGACCAGACGGACAGGACTGTGCATATCAAAGACGGAATAATAGAAGGAGAAGAGATAAACAACCCGGCAGCCGTACATTCGATGCTGAAATGACCCTGATAAAGAAGCCCGTACCGCCCACCGGAAGGACATACCCTATAAAAAACTGACATAAAAGAACTTACATATAGACAAGGACTCAGAAATGAGAGAACTCCTAAGCGAAATATTCGAATCCCTCAGGCAGAACAAGCTGCGTACCTCCCTCACGGGCTTCTCCGTGGCGTGGGGGATTTTCATGCTCGTGGTACTGCTCGGGGCAGGCAACGGGCTCAAGAACGGCCTCATGTCCAATTTCGGCTCGCAGATGATCAACAGCGGCTCCATCTTCGGGGGCTACACGACTGTAGGATACGGAGGGTTCAACCGCTACCGCGAGGTGTTCATGAGAAACGAGGACCTGGATGTCATCATGTCTGAATTCGGCGACTATGTAAAGGACATCAGCGCCCTGGACTGGTACAACAGCGCAACGGCACGGTATGAAAACATGACCATCACTTCCGGCATGCGCGGAGTCACACCGGAAATAGGGCCGATGCTCGGGGAGGAGATCCTTTACGGCAGATACATAAACAGTATAGACATGAAGCTGCGCCGCAAGACCGCGGTAGTGGACGAGAACATTGTCAAGGTGCTTTTCAAAGGAGAGAATCCGGTCGGCAAGACGCTCATGGCCGGGGACATCCCCTTCAAGATAGTCGGGGTGCTCAAGACCGAGCAGTACTCCACATGGCCCAACATACTCATTCCCCTCTCCACCGGGCAGCTGATATACTCCAAGGGGGACGAGAAGCTTTCACGCGCCACATTCGTTTTCCAGGACAGCGTGACAGAGAAGGACGTCCCGGTCTTCGAACAGGCGCTGCGCACACGGATGAGCAAGAAATACGGTTTCTCGCCGGATGACATGTCCGTATTCTACATATGGAACAACATGGAAAGCTACAAGTCTGTCATGACAGTGTTCCGGGCGCTGACCATCTTCATCTGGATGATCGGGATAGGTACCCTAATGGCCGGGATTGTAGGAGTGGCCAACATAATGCTCGTGACAGTGCGTGAAAGGACATTCGAGATAGGGATCAGGAAAGCCCTGGGAGCATCACCGAGATCTGTGGTGGGGATGATCATAGCCGAAGCCGTGGTGATCACCGCGCTGTTCGGATATATAGGCATGTGTGCAGGAGTAGGAGTCATGGAAGGAGTGAACAGCTACCTTGTGGCCTCAGCGGGTAATGCCGATCCAGGTGACATATTCAGCAGCATTTCTTTTTTCAAGGACCCTACACTGGACATATCGATAGTGGTCAGCGCCACGGCGGTGCTGATGGCCGCAGGTGTAATCGCCGGCTATATACCAGCCAGGCGCGCGGCCAGAGTCAAGACAATAGACGCCCTCAGGGACAGCCTGTAAAAATGACTGTATGATGCATATCTTCGACATAGAATGGTGGAATGAAATATTCCAGAGCATAGGCAGGAACAAGCGCAGAAGCATATTCACCGCCCTGGGTGTGGTATGGGGGACATTCATGCTCATACTGCTGCTCGGGGTCGGCATGGGGCTCTCTGATATCACCGTCGGAGAAATGGCCGACAACGCATCCAACACCGTATTCATGTACTCCAGCCAGACCTCCGTACCATACAAGGGGATGAAATCCGGGCGCTGGTGGAACATCCGTTACAGCGATGTCGAGGAGATGGCCGGACTTCAGGGTGTGAAGATCGCGGGAGCGCTGGGCCCTACAAGAGGACTGAAACTGATACACGGAGGCACCGCATACGACTCCTACACTGCCGCATACGACCTCGGATTCCAGGCCATAGACGGGATAGCGGCATACCAGGGGCGTCTGATCAACCGGATAGACATCCAGCAAAGGCGCAAAGTCTGCCTAGTGCCCAAGGCGATGGCAGAAAGGATAGGCGGAGGGAAACCCGTAACCGGGGAAAGCGTCAAGCTGGGGAACACATATTTCACTGTAATCGGCACATATATAAAGACCAACCAGATGTTCGCCATGACGGATCCGGACAGGACAGTCATCATCCCGTACACGACCGACAACTATCTCTTCAGCAGCGGGAGCCTGTATGTCAATACTATAGCCATCACCGGGAAAGACAACGCGGACCTCTCGGACATAGAGGACAGATGCAGGATGATCCTTTCGGACAACCACCTTGTGTCCCCTGAGGACGACAAGGCGATAGGCTCCTTCAACGCAAAGGAGCTGCTGGACAAGATACAGGGGCTGTTCTCCGGCATAATCTTCCTGACATGGTTCGTCGGGGCAGGGACACTCCTCGCCGGAATCATCGGCATCAGCAACATAATGCTCATCATCGTCCGGGAGCGCAGGCAGGAGATAGGTGTACGCAGGGCGCTTGGAGCCAGGCCGAAAGAGATCATAAGCCAGGTGCTCGCAGAGAGTACGGTGCTGTCTCTGATGGCAGGGGTGATAGGGATGACCATGGCCATACTGGTACAGGGTGTGCTGGACAAGACCCTTCTCCCTGTAATCCTGCAGGATACATACATGGCCGGCATGGCTTCGATGTACACGCTGCAGCTGCCGTTCGGGACAGCCGTGTTTGCCTTCTCGCTCATTCTGGCAGGAAGCCTGGCGGCGGGGATATTGCCGGCATACAAGGCGATTACCATCAGCGCAGTGGATGCATTGCGCGAAGAATAGAGGTGAAACTGATAAAATTCAAACGATATGAAAAAGTTCTTCAGAATCTTCTGGATTTCACTGCTTGTCCTTGTATTTTTGGGGACAATGGTCTTCCTGTGGATGAAAAGCCGCCCGGAAGTACAGACATGGCAGCTGCTCTCCCCGCAGACCAGGACCATAGAGAATTCCATCATCGCCACAGGCAAGGTGGAGCCCAGCAACGAGGTACAGATAAAGCCCCAGATTTCAGGGATCATCGACGCGATCCACTATGACCCGGGTGATGACATCAAGATCGGGGACATCATCGCCACCATCAAGGTCGTCCCTGAAATGAGTTCGCTCAACAGTGCTGAAGGCCGCCTGAAAGTGGCCGAGATAAACTATGAAAAAGCCCTCAGGGAGCACAAGAGGAACGAGGAGCTATACGGGAAAGGGATACTCTCAGAAGAGGAGTTCGAGACATCCCGGACCACACTGGACAATGCCAAGGAGGAAGTGGACAACTCCAAGGACGCCCTCAAGATCATAACCGACGGAGTGTCTGAAAAATATGACCACCTGAGCAACACCCTGGTCCGTTCCACCATAACCGGTAAAATACTCGATATCCCTGTAGAGGTCGGGAACTCGGTAATCCAGGCCAACACTTTCAATGACGGGACCACAATCGCCACTGTGGCCGACCTGGGGAACATGCTCTTCAAGGGCAACATAGACGAGTCGGATGTCGGGAAAATCAGGGACGGGATGCCCGTGAAAGTGAAGATCGGAGCCCTCCAGGGAGTGGACTTCGATGCAGTCCTCACCTACATTTCCCCGAAATCAGAGGAAGTGGACAATGTGGTGATGTTCGAGATCGAGGCCGACCTGGAAATACCCGACTCCATTTCCGTCAGGGCCGGATACAGCGCCAACGCAAAGATAATAACCGAAAAGCGCGACAGCGTGATGACCATAGAGGAGAGCTGCGTGAAATTCGCCGGGGACACCTCATATGTGGAAATCTTCAAAGGCATGGATAAAAAGGAGCAGCTCTTCGAAAGGAAAGACATAAAGATAGGCATGTCCGACGGTGTCTACATCGAGGTGCTGGAAGGACTGGCCGAAGACGACAAGGTAAAGGGCAATCTGCAGCAGTAGGGATACGGACAGCTAACAACATGATTTTCAGGCAATGAAACAAGACTCAATAAAACAGATACTTCTGCTGGCCGCATGTATGTGGATACCGGTCCATGCGGACGCACAGCAGCCTCTCATGGTGGAGAGCGGGGCCCAGGCAGCAGAAGAATGGTCTCTGGAACAATGCATCAGCTACGCCCTGGAACACAACACGGACATAGCGACAGGCCAGCTGGAGGTGGAGAGCGGGAAAGTGAACCTCAACAGCGCGAGGATGTCACGGCTCCCTGAGTTATCGGCTTCACTGGGCGGGAACGTATATTTCGGGCGAAGCCCTTCCCGAGACGCATCCTATATAGACAATTCCCAGATATCAGGCTCACTGGGCATTTCCGCGAATGTGCCGGTATACCAGGGACTCAGGATAAAGCATGAAATAGACAAGGCAAAGATAGATTTCGAGGCGGCTACACACAACCTGGAGCTTGCCAGGAAGAACATATCGCTGAACATCGCGTCACTTTTCCTCCAGGTGATGTATGACAAGGAACTGGTGTCCATAGCGGAGAGCCAGCTGGAACTGAGTTCAAGCCAGCTGGAGCTGTACAGGGGGCAGTATGAGAGCGGCAGGGTCTCCCGCAGCGAAGTGGTCCGCAACGAATCCCTGGTCGCAGCCGACCGGGCGAGCCTCACCCAGAACGAGAACACTTACGTCCTGGCACTCCTGGACCTCCGTCAGGCGATGAACCTGCCTGACAGCATAGCTATAGTGCCTGTCATGAAAGACATGGAAGTGCCCCGGATAGAAGAGATACCGGCCCTTTCCCAGATATATGACCAGTCCGTACGTCTGCACCCTTCCATAAAATATGCGGAAGCTTCCCTGGAAAGCAGCCTGCTGGCCCTGAAGTCTGCCAAGAGCTCGTACCAGCCTACGGTGTATTTCTCTGCAGGATACGGGAACAGCGTGTACAGCAACCTCACAGACAAGAGCATGAACACCAGCTTCTGGAATCAGCTCCAGGGCAACGGCAACGAATACATCGGGCTGTCAATCTCCATCCCTATTTTCTCCAGGAACACAGTCCGCAACAATGTCAAACTGTCGAAGCTCAATGTGACGCGGCAGGAACTGGTACTCAGCGAGTCTCAGAAAGCCCTGAAAAAAGAGATCGAACAGGCGTACTACGGAGCCATTGCGGCATACAGCACGCTGAACTCGTCCCAGAAAGCCCTGGAGGCTGCACTTCTCGCTTTCGAGAACGAAAAGGCCAGCCTTGAATCAGGAAGGTCGGACATGTATGACTATGCCAACGCCAAGGCGGAAGTCGAAAAGGCCCAGGCCACTCTCGCCCACAGCAAATATGACTTCATCCTGCGGGTGAAAATCCTCAGGTTCTACATGGTCTGACACAGACGGAGAATCAAACACTGGTCCCGGCCTGCGGATATCATCTGATTTCATACCCGCAGGCCGGGACCGGTTTTTTCTTTTGTCCCCGAATGGGGAAATGCTCCCCGGAAGGCTATTCCTCTTTATTCAGTTCTCCATCAAATAAAGGATTTAGGTCTACAGAGACACCCAGTCCTTT
>JADIMB010000104.1 GCA_017694995.1 Candidatus Cryptobacteroides faecavium
GTGTGACGGATTCCGGTCATAAATGATAAAATATTGGTTTTTAATATAATATTGTTAAACATAAATTCGTCGAACTGACGTTAAGATATGCCTGATGTCAAGAAAATATATGAGGGAGATCCGTGGCTGAAACCTTATGCGGAAGCCATAGACGCCAGACACCGGAGGATACTGAAGGAGAAGGAAAGGATTTCCGCCGGACATGGCGGGTCGCTGTCAAAAGGGGTGAACAACCACCTGTACTACGGCCTGCACAAGATGGGCGACGGGTCGTGGGTGCTCAGGGAGTGGGCGCCCAATGCGATGAAGATATACCTGACAGGTGAATTCAACAATTGGAAAAAGACCGAGGCTTATGCACTGCATCCTGCAGGTGACGGTAACTGGGAGATAGTCCTTGACGGGATGTTCCTGTCTCACGGGATGCTGTACAAGCTCTACATAGAGTGGCATGGAGGCGCAGGAGAGCGCCTGCCTGCCTACGTGACAAGGGCAGTCCAGGATCCGGAGACAAAGGCTTTCTGTGCGCAGGTATGGGATCCGGTCCCGTACCGGTGGAAGCACAGGAACCCTTCGAGAAGGGAGCATCCGTTCATATATGAATGCCATATAGGCATGAGCTCCGAGAAAGAGGGGGTCGCCACCTTCACTGAGTTCAAGGACAATGTGCTTCCTTATATAGCCTCGCTCGGATATGACACCATACAGATAATGGCCCTGCAGGAGCATCCGTACTACGGGTCTTTCGGCTATCAGGTCTCCAATTTCTTTGCCCTGAGCTCCAGGTTCGGCACTCCGGAGGAGTTCAAGGCGCTTGTTGACGAGGCCCACGGGCTCGGAATAGCCGTGGTGATGGATATCGTGCATTCCCATTCTGTGGACAATGAGGCTGAAGGCCTGAGCCGCTTTGACGGACGCGAAGACCTTTATTTCTATGGCGGAGACAGGGGCAGGCATCCCGCATGGGGTTCGAGGTGCTTTGACTACGGGAAGCACGAGACCCAGCAGTTCCTCCTGTCCAACTGCAAGTTCTGGCTTGAGGAGTATCACCTGGACGGATTCCGTTTCGACGGGGTGACAAGCATGATGTACTGGGACCACGGGCTGGGCAAGGCGTTTACAGGGTATGACTGTTATTTCGATGGCGGCGTGGACGAGTCGGCTGTCACTTACCTGGCGCTTGCCAATATGCTCGTAAAGGAGGTCAATCCGGATGCGATAACCATAGCCGAGGATGTGAGCGGCATGGCGGGGCTCGCCGCGCCGTTCGAGGCAGGAGGCGTAGGCTTCGACTTCCGCATGAGCATGGGCGTGGCCGACAGCTGGATCAAATGGATAAAGACCGAGAGCGACGAGCAGTGGAGCATGGGCGAGATGTGGTGGCAGCTTACAAACAAGCGCAAGGACGAGAAGACGATAAGTTATGCCGAGTGCCACGACCAGGCTATGGTCGGGGACAAGACTATCGCATTCCGCCTCATGGACAAGGAGATGTATTTCCATATGGACAGGGCTTCTCACTCCGATGTGATAGACAGAGGGCTGGCTCTCCATAAGATGATAAGGCTTGTGACTATGGCGACGGCCGGGGACGGGTACCTCAATTTCATGGGCAACGAATTCGGCCATCCGGAGTGGATAGACTTCCCGAGGGAAGGGAACGGCTGGTCTTATAAATATGCCAGGAGGCAGTGGTCTCTGGTCAAGGCCGACTATCTGAGATACAGGCCTCTGATGCTGTTCGACAAGGCGATGGTGACGATGGCGGAGAAATGCGGCCTGTACTCGTCGGCACCGGAGCTCCTGGTCCAGGATGAAGAGAAAAAAATATTAATATTCAAAAGAATAAATTGTATCTTTGCGTTCAATTTCAATCCGGTATCATCATTTGCGGACTATGGCTTTTCCTCTCCGGCAGGAAAATACACCGTGATCCTTGACAGTGACGACCCGGAATTTGACGGATTTGACAGGGTGAAGCGCGGAGAAGAGCATTTCACCGTCCCGGAAAAATCTGCGAACGGTAACCAGACCTATGATGATACTCTGTATCTGTATCTCCCTTGCCGCAGCGCATTAGTATTGGAAAAATGTAGTGATAAATAATTAATAGTATGGCTTTTTTAACATTCAACAAGTCTGAGCTTGTCAACTTGTCGTATTCGCTGAAGCGTGAAATTATTTCAGCGAACAAGACAGGCGCGTATTGCAACACCTCTATCGTGGCCTGCAATACAAGACGCTATCACGGGCTCCTCGCTGTTCCTGTGGACCGTTTCGGGAAAGGAAAGTATATACTGCTTTCCGCACTGGACGAAAGCCTGGTGCTCAACGGTAAGCAGTTCAACCTGGGCATCCACTGCTATGGGGATGTCTATGAACCGAGAGGGCATAAATACATAGTTGACTTCGACCTTGACCCGGTACCTGTGATCACCTACAAGGTGGGTGAAATCGTTTTCAAGAAATCAATCATCCTGGCTCCGGACAACGACCAGGTGCTCGTGAAGTACGAGCTGGTGGAGTCCCCGGAGAAAGTCACTATTCTTCTGAAACCGTTTCTTGCATTCAGGAATATACACAGCCTCACAAGCCAGAATTCGGAAGCGGACACTTCCTACAGGGAGATTGACGGCGGAGTGGCCTTCAGGATGTATGAAGGCTTCCCTGACCTGAATTTGCAGCTGAACTGCAAGTCCGTGTTCCGCTACATGCCTTACTGGTACAACGGGATAACCTATTCAGATGAATTCAGGCGCGGCTTCGACTGCAGGGAGGATCTTTTCGTGCCTGGTGTGTTCGTGGCGAACATGAAGCCGGGCGAGACTGTCGTCTTCTCCGGTTCCGTAAATGAAGTCAGCCCTAAACAGCTTAAAAGGAAATGCACCGACATAGAGAAAAGGCTGACTGACATCACCGATTATCATGACCTTCTGGTGCACAATGCCGACCTGCTCATCTGCAACCGCAACGGTGTCAAGCAGATAAATGCAGGCTTCTCCTGGCTTGAGACAGGCCTGCTCAGGGAGACGATAATCGCTCTTCCAGGACTCACTCTTTATGCGGACGGCAACTGCGATGAATTCGAGGAGATACTGGACACGCTGATATCGAAAGAACAGAACAGGCTCACCAAGAGGACCACACAGATTGAGGCTCCTTTGCGCCTGACGGACACCATCCAGCAGTATATTGAGTTCACAGGTGAAGAGAAACGCATATGGGAAAAGTACGGCAAGGTGCTGAAGGCCATTGTCGACAGTTACGCTCCGGGCAGGCGCGCCGAGATCACTATGCATCCGAACGGGCTTCTGTGGGCCCAGATGGACCGGGTGGCCCTGTCATGGATGAACGCTTATGTGGACGGATGCCCTGTGACTGAAAGGGCCGGGTACCAGGTGGAGACAAACGCCCTGTGGTACAACGCCCTGTGCTTTGCACTTGACATGGAGGCAAAATACGGTGCGAAAAAGAGCTCTTTCGCGGCCAGATGGTCAAAGGTGCGTGAACTTGTCCAGGAGAACTTCCAGAAGACATTCTGGGATAAACAGGCGGGTTATCTTGCTGATTATGTAGATAATAACGGTAGGAATATGGATGTCCGCCCTAACCAGCTGTTCGCGGTGTATCTTCCTTATTCGCCTATTGACGACCTCAAGAAGATGGCTGTGATGCAGGTAATCAACAATGAGCTTGTTACTTCACGGGGTATCAGGACGCTTTCTCCGAGGAACGCGAAATACCGCGGAGTATATGAAGGGTCTCAGAAGGAGAGGGACCTCGCATACCATCAGGGGTGCGCATTCCCTTCACTGCTGAGCCCGTATATAGATGTCTGCTTCCGTATGGTGGGACCTTCTTTCTACAAGAAGGCGGAATATCTCACCGAGGGCTTCTACAAGGATATAAACAAGCATGGCGTGGGTGCATTCTCCGAGCTGTATGACGGTGACCCTCCTCACGAACCGCACGGTGCCATTTCGTCAGCATGCAGTACGGCTGCGCTGCTGAGGGCTGATTATCTGATGAACAAATATAAGGAGGAACGGAAATGAAAGTACTTATGTTCGGATGGGAGTTCCCTCCTTACATATCAGGAGGGCTCGGTACAGCATGTTACGGAATGACCAAGGGGCTGGCGGCCAACGGTGTGGATGTCCTTTTCGTGATGCCTTCCGCATCAGGGGACGAAGACCAGAGCGCAGTCTCCATAATAAATGCGAGCGACGTCCCTGTGGATACAGTCTCGACATCCGTAGAGGATTTCATGGACAAGGTCCGCTTTGTCCATATACATTCCAACATGGTCCCTTATGTAGACCCGGAGGATTTCGCAGACATGGTCGAGGATGAGAAGAAGAGGCAGATCAAGAGGTTTTCCGTGAACCACGGGCAGAAATACAAGTTCTCCGGGAAATACGGTGCAAATCTCATGGAGGAAGTGGCTCGGTATGCTATGGTCGGAGCTACGATAGCGCTGCAGCACAAGGACGAATTCGATGTGATCCATGCCCATGACTGGCTTACCTACCTTGCCGGAGTGGCCGCCAAGGAACTTACAGGCAAGCCGCTGGTAGTGCATGTACATGCTACATCGTTTGACAGGAGCAGCGATGACAAGATCGATACCCGTGTCTATGATATAGAAAGGAAGGGTATGGCTGCGGCTGACCGGGTGATCGCGGTGAGCGACCTTACCAGGAACATAGTGATAAACAGATACGGCATTTCGCCTGACAAGGTGGTCGCTGTCCACAATGCTGTGGATTTCAGCGGACGGGAGAATATGCAGGTCGAAAGGGGAGTAAGGGACAAGGTTGTCACATTCCTTGGCCGTATCACCTTCCAGAAGGGACCGGAGTATTTTATTGAGGCTGCGGCGAAGGTGCTGAAGAGATGCGGCAATGTGCGTTTCGTCATGGCCGGGAGCGGCGATATGCTCAACAGGTGTATACGGCATGTCGCCCGCCTGGGCATCTCCGACAGGTTCCATTTCACAGGCTTCCTCAGGGGCGCGGATGTCCAGAAGATGTTCGCTCTCTCGGATGTGTACATAATGCCTTCGGTCTCAGAGCCGTTCGGCATTTCACCTCTGGAGGCGATGCGCTCAAATGTACCTACCATCATTTCCAAGCAGTCAGGAGTGGCGGAAGTCCTCAAATATGCCATAAAAGTGGATTTCTGGGATGTTGACGCCATGGCGGATGCCATTTACGGCCTGCTGAACTACAGCGCTATGTCGGATATGGCGGCACGTTGCGGATATGATGAGGTCAATGCCCTCAAGTGGAACAATGCCGCATATAAAGTCAAGAAAGTGTATGAATCAGTGATAAAATAGTAAAAACAATTATAGCCATGAAAAAAAGTATTTGCCTGTATTTCCAGGTGCATCAGCCAAACAGATTGAGGTTGTACAGATTCTTTGACATCGGAAAGGATTCTCATTACTATGATGACTTCGCCAACAGGACAATCCTCAGGAGGGTCTCCCAGAGATGCTATCTTCCGACAAACGCACTTCTGCTTGAGCTGATAAACAGATATAAGGGTCAGTTCAAGGTGACATTCTCCATCTCCGGGTCTGTGCTCGAGCAGTTTGACCGCTATGCTCCTGAAGTCATAGAAAGTTTCAGGAAACTTGCCGAGACAGGCTGTGTGGAGTTCCTCTGCGAAACTTATTACCATTCGCTCGCTTCGCTGGCGTCCCCAGCCGAGTTCAAGCATCAGGTGGAGAAGCACAAGGCTGCAGTAAAGAGCTATTTCGGTGTCACGCCGAAGGCTTTCAGGAACACTGAGCTGATATACTCCGATGCGATAGGGGCCATGGTGTATGACCTCGGTTTCAAGACAATGCTTACCGAAGGGGCAAAGCATGTCCTCGGGTGGAGGAGCCCGAACTATCTTTACAGCGGTGCGCAGGCTCCGGGGCTGAAGCTTCTTCTCAAGAATTCGAGCCTGAGCGATGATATCGCCTTCAGGTTCTCGGACAGGAGCTGGTCCGACTGGCCTCTTACCGGTGAGAAATACCTTTCATGGATAAAGGCTTCCGCCAAGGACGGGGAGATTGTGAACCTTTTCATGGACTATGAGACTTTCGGTGAGCACCAGAAGGCCCAGAGCGGAATATTTGATTTCATGAGATATTTCCCTGACGTAGTCCTCAAGGACGGTGAGTTTGAATTCGTGACCCCGACACAGGCTGCCAAGAAACATAGCCCGGTAGGTGACCTTGATGTCCCTGACGCGATTTCATGGGCGGACGAGGAGCGAGATGTCACTGCATGGCTCGGGAATGAGCTGCAGAACGACGCTTTCAACAAGCTCTACGGCCTTACCGAGAAGCTCTCTCTCCTGAATGACCCTGTGCTTTGGTCAGACTTCGGGCATCTCCAGGAGAGCGACCACTTCTATTATATGTGTACAAAGTTCTTCTCCGACGGTGCCGTGCATAAATATTTCAACCCGTATGATACTCCATATGAGGCATTTATAAACTATATGAATGTCTTGAGCGATTTTATTATACGTGTAGATGATGCAATTTCATTTTCTGATGCTAACTTTGCAGCCCCAAAAACACATAAAACAGTGAAGAAGGCTCCGGCCAAGAAACCGGCGGCCAAGAAGAGAACAGTAAAAAAAACTGACAAATGAACAAAGAATTGATAAGGCCAGACTACCTTTTTGAGGTGAGCTGGGAGGTCTGCAACAAAGTCGGCGGCATCTACACCGTGATTGCGACCAAATCCCTTTACCTCAAGAACGAGCTGAAGAGACACCATATTCTTATAGGCCCGGATGTCTGGATGAATGTTGAGAACAATCCTGATTTTATTGAGGACCCTCTGCTCTACAGGACGTGGAGGGACGAGGCTGCGAAGGAAGGCCTGCGCATCAGGGTCGGGAAATGGAATGTGCCCGGCAAGCCGACGGCCATACTTGTGGATTTCAAGCAGTATCTTACCCAGAAGGACGAGATCCTGGGCGAGATGTGGCGCGATTTCGGCGTCGATTCCATAACAGGCAACTGGGATTATGTGGAATCCGCCCTGTTCGGCTATACTGCAGGGAAGGTCATAGAAAGTTTTTACCGTTTCAACCTGACCCCGTCTGACAAGGTCGTGGCGCAGTTCCATGAATGGATGACCGGGGCCGGCCTGCTCTATCTTAAAAACACCAGGCTTCCGGTGGCTACAGTATTCACTACGCATGCCACTGTGGTGGGAAGGTGCCTTGCCGGAAACAACCTTCCGCTCTATGACGCGATGAAACTCTATGACGGAGACGCCAAGGCCAGGGAATTCAATGTGATGGCCCGCCATTCGCTTGAGAAGCAGTCGGCCCTGCATTCGGATGTCTTCACTACTGTCAGCGGGATTACTGCAGAGGAATGCAGGCAGTTCCTTACCCGTGAGGTGGACATCGTGACCCCTAACGGATTCGAGAACAGTTTCACACCGGCTACAGACGAGGAGTATGATGCCGTGAGAAAGGCCGCCAGGGCGAAGTTCGTCGAGGTCGCCACAGCGATGTCAGGTGAAACAGTGCCTGAAAACGCCGTATTCGTCGGTATCGGAGGCCGTTATGAATGGAAAAACAAGGGAATAGACGTTTTCATCGATGCGCTTGCGAAGCTTAACGGGACCGGATTCGAAGGCAAGACCGTGCAGGCTTTCATCCTTATCCCGTCCGGCAACAAGGGAGCGGACAAGGACCTTGCCGCCAAGCTCGGAGGCTCTGATTCGAACTATGTCACCCAGGTTTCGCACTATCTGATGGACCCTGAGTATGACATAATCACACGCCGTCTGCGTGAGCTCGGGATGAACAATGCGGTAGGGGACAAGGTGAAGGTATATTTCATCCCGTCCTATCTGAACGGCGATGACGGTATCTTCAATATGAAATACTATGACCTGCTCGCAGGCCTCGACCTGACGGTCTTCCCGTCATATTATGAACCGTGGGGGTATACTCCGCTTGAGAGCCTGGCCTTCAAGGTGCCTACGCTTACCACGACTCTTGCCGGGTTCGGCGTGTGGGTGGAGGACCACTACGGCAAGGACCATCAGGGGATCACAGTCCTCGAGAGAAACGACTCCAACTACAGCGAGGTGGTGGACGGGGTCATTGCGCGTATGAAGGAGATCGCCGGCCTTGACAAGTCCGGAAGGCAGGCTTATATGGCCAATGCCAAGGATGTCTCGTCAATAGCCCTCTGGGAGAACAATATCGTATATTATAAGCAGGCGTATTCTACTGCGCTTGAAAAAGTCATATCAGAAAAAGGAGCATTTCCGGAAACAAGAAGTGAGAAATCGATGCAGTACAGAAAGATAGATGTGAACAAACCGTCATGGAACAGCGTATTTTTCCTGCGCCATCTCCCTGACAGCCTTAAGGATCTGGAGGTCCTGTCAAGAAATTTGTGGTGGTGCTGGAATGAGTCGGCGAAGGATCTCTTCAAGTCCATTGACCCTGATGCGTGGGAAGCTTCCGGGGAGAACCCGATAGCAATGCTTGACAAGGTGAGCCTCAAACGCTATCATGCACTCGAGAAGGACAGGGAATTCCTGGCCAGGCTCAGGTCCGTGATGGACGAGTTCAATGAGTATATGTCATTGAAGGCAGAGCGCAAGAGCCCTTCAATAGCATATTTCTGTATGGAATACGGACTGGATACTTCCCTCAAGATTTATTCAGGAGGACTGGGCATCCTGGCAGGCGACTACCTTAAGGAGACCAGCGACATGAATACAAACCTTGTGGCCATAGGTCTGCTTTACCGCTACGGATATTTCACACAGATACTATCCGCCCAGGGGAACCAGGTTTCCAAGTATGATGCACAGGATTTCATGAAGATCCCCGCAATACCTGTAAAAGACGCCGAGGGCAACTGGATGACAGTGAGCATCGCCTTCCCTGGAAGGAACCTCAACGCCAGGCTGTGGAGGGTGGATGTAGGACGTACCGAGCTTTATCTCATGGATACTGACTATGAAGACAATCTTCCTGAGGACAGGTCCGTGACACATCACCTTTATGGCGGAGACTGGGAGAACCGTCTGAAACAGGAGCTCCTTCTGGGAGTGGGCGGTATCCGGGCCCTGAGGAAGCTCGGACTGAATCCTGAGATATACCACTGCAATGAGGGCCATGCCGCATTCATCGGTCTGGAAAGACTGAGAGAGTATATCCAGCAGGACAACCTTGATTTCCCTGAGGCTATGGAGGTCGTAAGGGCGTCATCCCTGTTCACGACCCATACTCCAGTCCCGGCAGGCCATGACGCATTCGACGAGGGGCTGCTCAGGAAGTATATCGGGCATTATCCTCAGAGACTCAAGATTGACTGGGAGACAATGATGGGGCTGGGCAAGATCAACGGGTCCGACCCTAATGAAAAATTCTCCATGAGTTATCTGGCGGCGAACATCTCCCAGGAGGTAAACGGTGTATCATGGCTCCACGGTGAGGTCAGCAAGGACATATTCGCGGGCATGTGGCCGGGATATCTCCCTGAGGAACTGAACATCAGTTATGTGACCAACGGAGTGCATTATCCTACATGGACTGCTCCGGAGTGGAAGGAAGTCCATGCCAAGGTGTTCGGTGAGGAGTTCTCCACACACCACTATGACAAATCCTGCTTCGAGGGGATATACAAGGTGGACGATTCTACCGTATGGGGAGTGAGGTCCGCACTCAGGTCCAAGCTCATTGCTGCGATCAAAGAGCGGCTTTCTGACCCTGCGGCCGCGAACCATTATTCTCCACGCCAGATAGTCACAATCAAAGAGACGCTGCGTGATGATGTGCTCACAATCGGTTTCGCGAGGAGGTTCGCCACATACAAGAGGGCGCATCTGCTGTTCCGTGACCTCGACCGTCTCAACGAGATAGTTAACGACCCTGAGCAGCCTGTGCAGTTCATCTTCGCCGGTAAGGCCCACCCTGCAGACAAGGCAGGACAGGACCTTATCAAGATGATTGTCGATGTGTCCAAGATGCCTCAGTTCATAGGCAAGATCGTATTTGTCCCTAACTATGACATTTCCCTTGCCAAACTGCTTGTGCAGGGTGTCGATGTATGGATGAACAACCCGACACGTCCTCTTGAGGCTTCCGGTACGTCAGGCGAGAAGGCCGCCATGAACGGTGTCATGCATTTCTCTGTCCTTGACGGATGGTGGGTCGAGGGATACAAGCCCGGTGCAGGCTGGGCTCTTCCAATGGAGAGGACATATGACGACCAGAACTATCAGGATGAGCTTGACGCCGCCACGATCTATACTATCATAGAGAATGAGATAGCCCCTCTGTTCTATGACAAGAACAAGGATACGGGCATCTCTGCCGGCTGGATCGACTATATAAAGAACACAGTGGCCCAGGTGGCATGCAACTTCACCACTAACAGGATGCTCTCTGACTATATAAGGCAGTACTATGAGCCTCAGTCCGTGAGGACTGCCGGGCTTGTCGCCGATGACTACAAGGTAGCCAAGGACATCGCGGCATGGAAGAGGCATATGAGGCGCGAATGGCCTAATGTCAGCGTGGTGTCTGTAGTGAAACCGGACGGCTCATACGACTATGTGTCCCTGGGTAAAGAGTTCAAGGCCGAAGTGGTGCTGAATATCAGTGACCTGCATCCGGATGACATAGGAGTGGAGATGCTGTTTGCGACATCGGACAACAAGGGTAAGCTCCATATCCAGGAGAAGTATGAATTCGCGCCTGTCGACTACCGTGACGAGACCGCAAGGTACCAGGCTTCTGTCATGCCTGAAAGGGCCGGCCTTTATCAGGTGGCAGTGAGGATTTATGCAAAGAATCCGCTTCTGCCTCACAGACAGGATTTTGAACTTGTGAGATGGTTGTAGCGACCGGATTTTTCGACGGTGTCCATACCGGACACCGTCTTGTAATATCGCAGCTGGTAAAGGCTGCAAAAGCACGCGGGGAGGAGAGCCTGGTGATTACATTCTGGCCTCATCCCCGTAATGTGCTTCAATTGGAGGCACGTACCTTCAGGCTGCTTTCTTCTCTGGACGAGAAGAAACGGATGCTCTATGACCTGGGCGTAGACAGGGTTGAGGTTGTCCCGTTTACAAAAGAGTTCGGGGCTCTCACTACCAGGGAGTATCTGGATTTTTATGTGAAAAGGAAGTTCGGGGGTACAGCCATAGTGCTGGGCTATGACAACAGGATGGGGGCCGACTCTATATCCCCTCATGATGTAGCGTCAGTGGCCGGGTCGCTCGGGCTTGATGTATTCACAACGGATATGGTCGAGGGGGCTCCCGGGGCGGCAGTAAGCTCTACCAGGATAAGGAAACTGATTGCGGAAGGTGATGTCGGGGAGGCTTCCGCCATGCTTGGCTACAGTTATTCTCTATACGGTGTGGTGGTGGCCGGAAACCGCATAGGAAGGACTATGGGATTCCCTACTGCCAATATGCAGCTGTATGAGCCGCTGAAACTTGTGCCTGGCAATGGCGTGTATGCTGTATCTGTCGAGACCCTGGGCCGGAAATACAGGGGGATGTGCAATATCGGGAACCGTCCTACGGTCGGACCGGCAAATGCCAGGACCGTCGAGACAAATATTTTCGGGTTTGACGAAGATATCTACGGACTTGACATAAAGGTGACATTCCGGAAGAAGATACGGGATGAAGTGAAGTTCTGCTCGATGGATGCGCTCCGCGACCAGCTGCAGAAAGACCGGCAGAAATGTCTTGTGTTGAATACATTGTGAGAAATTTTGCCGATTCGGTTTTTTTTCTGAACTTTGAAGAAAATGTAATTCAGGATGGACTGGATAGCTACAATATTTACCATATTGCTCTTAATAGTGCCTGTCATCGCCAAGCTTGTAGAGAAGTCTCTGTCACAGGCAGGCAAGCCAGGTGCCGGCAGGACTGTGCGCGATATTCTCGAGAGCTTCGGGGATGAGGAAGCCGCCGGACCTGCGGAGAGCAGTACGGAAAGGAAAGCAATTCAGCTCCCTCCTGTATTCAAGGAGGTTTTCCCCACATCAGTCATAAAGCCTGAAACTGTACCTCCTGCAGTGCAGCAGACAGCCGCTCGTGCCCAGGAGCCTGCCATTTCGGTGGAGGAGACGGCTCCAGGGAGAACTCAGCAGGTTTCCGGCATGCAGAATGAAATCTACTGCCCCGGGGAACAGAAGGATAAAGGCGGATTCAGGATAGATGATCCGAAGAAACTGGTCATTTATTCTGAAATAATGAGGCCTAAGTTCCGGGACAGTTTTTGAATTGACAATATAATTGCTATATTTGCAAAGACACGGGTCGGCCAAAATGTAATTTTTGGTCGATTATATTTTTGTCGGCACTATGCCGTCCTTTTTTGAAAATTTTTTAAAGGATTTAATAATGGAAGTACATTACATGACACAGGAAGGTCTGGACAAACTGAAGAAGGACCTTTCTGAAGCTATCGCACAGCGTCCTGTCATATCCGCGCAGATCGCGGAGGCAAGGGACAAGGGCGACCTTTCTGAAAATGCTGAATATGAGGCTGCAAGAGAGGCGCAGGGCCTGCTTGAGCTCAAAATTTCAAAACTCCAGAACCTTGTGGCCAATGCAAGGGTCATAGACGAGTCCCAGATCGGGACGGACAAGGTCCAGATGCTGAATAAGGTGAAGGTGAAGAACCTGAGTAACAACCAGGTCGTCGAGTTCACGCTTGTCGGGGAGAGCGAGGCAGATTTCGCTGCCGGGAAACTTGCCGCCACCACACCTATCGGAAGGGCTCTCATGGGGCATTCCAAGGGCGAGATAGTGGATGCCAAGGTCCCGTCCGGAGTCATCAAGTTTGAAATCCTTGATATCACGCTGTAACTATGGCTACTGTATTCACCAAGATTGCAAAAGGGGAGATCCCTTCGTACAAAGTGGCTGAAGATGCCGACTATTATGCATTCCTGGATATAAATCCGCTCGCCGAAGGCCATACGCTTGTCATCCCGAAACATGTCGAGGACGACTATATTTTCCATCTTGACGACAGTACATATCTGGGACTTTGCGCCTTCGCAAAGAAAGTGGCTGTCGCCATCGGCAGGGCGATACCCTGCAAAAGGGTAGGGGTGGCTGTCCTGGGGATGGAAGTCCCTCATACACATATCCATCTGGTCCCGCTGAATAGCGAGTCCGATATGGATTTCCGGAAGAAGAAACTTGAGCTGACGGATGAGGAATTCAGCCGGATTGCTTCTATAATCAATGCAGAGTATGAGAAGTTGTAGAGTTTTGAGAGCCCTGGCCGTGTGTCTTGCTGCAGTTTCAGCGGCCTCTTGCGGCAAGACTGCGCGTATAGACGGCCAAGTGCAGGACCTGCAAGGCGGTGATGTGGTCGTCAAACTGCTGGATGTGAACACGTACAATGTCCTTGACACTGTATCCGTGGATGCCTCCGGCAAATTCTCCTACCGTTTCAGGCCGGAAAAGGGACAGCCTGATTTTGTGTATATTTTCCATAATGATACCAGGATTGCCTCCCTCCTGCTCCAGCAGGGTGACAAGGTGCATATTAATGCGGATACACTGGGGAATTATACTGTCGAGGGGTCGCCTGAAAGCATCAAACTTGCAGGAGTCGAGAAGGATTTCGCAGATTTCACATCTGGATTCACCGCTCTGGCAGAGAGGCTTGACGGTCTTGATGCCGCCTCTTCTGAGGCTGCATCTGTCAGGAGGGCGATGGGCAAGGCGTATACTGATTACTATAGAAGCAGGGTCAAGTACATAATGGAGAATTCCCGTTCCCTCACTGTGGTGCCTGTGCTGTATCAGACCGTAGGTGCGCTTCCTGTATTCGGGCAGGAGACAGACGCCATCCATTTCAGGAACATCTGCGACTCGCTTAAGTCTGTATACCCGGACTCGAAATATGTCGCAGCCCTTGAGACTGAAGCCAAAAGGCGTACAGACCTTCTGGCCTTGAAAGCCAGGATTGAATCGGCACCACAGATGGACTACCCGGACCTGGAGCTTCCTGACGTACATTCAGAGAAGGTGAAGCTGAGCGAAGTGGATGCAAAGGTCATAATGGTGCATTTCTGGACGTCATCAAATGCTGCACAGAAAATGTTCAACCTGGATGTCCTCAAGCCGATATACAAGGAATTCCATTCCAAGGGACTGGAGATATACCAGGTGGCACTTGATGTAGACAAGGCATTATGGGCCAGGACGGTCAGAGACCAGGGACTTGAGTGGATAAATGTATGTGACGGGCTTGGCGGGAACTCTCCGGCGGTGCTCATGTACAATATCGGAGCCCTCCCTGCGACTTTCATCATCTCTGACGGGGAACTTGTAGACGGTAAAGGTGTAGACCTTGCGTCTCTGAGGAAGCTTCTCTCCGGACTTCTCAGGTGAGGATGAAGAGCGAAGGGCACTTTCCGCATTGCGCCTGATTTGGGACCCGCCTTTTGGCGCCTCTCTACTTCTTGAGCGGGTTTTTCTTGCTCACTGTAGCGACAAATTCTTTCAGATAGAACGGTTCGAAGTACGCAACGTCTTCGAACCGTTTTTCTTTGTATGCCTTCATCGCAGGTACGAGCATGGAAGAGGCTTTCGGGCAGCACTGGATGAAATTTGCATTCCGGTGATGTATGATTCCTGATGCCTTGGCCGCGCCGTCTCCTATGAAAAGTACAGGACCTTCGTCCAGATAGCTGCTGAAGCTGTCAGCTCCGATGATGAGCGGGGCTGTGTCCTCCAGCTGCCTGCAGTCCGGGGAGAAAGGTGCTGTATAGACTTCCATCCGGCGGGCGTCGATCATCGGTATTATGTACTTGCATCCGTCCGGCAACAGACTTCCGGAGACTGCCTGCCATGCAAGGGTGTCGAGCGTACCAGTTGCTATAAGAGGTATGCCGGCCCCGAAACAGAGGCCCTTGGCTGTGGAAACCCCGACTCTGAGCCCTGTGTATGAGCCTGGTCCCATGCTTACACATACGGCTGAGCAGTCCGGTGCTTCAATTCCTGCTTCATCAAGCAGTCGTTTCACGAATACTGCTGTGAGGGATGCGTGGGCGCGCGGTTCCGTGCTCTCCAGGTATGATACGATTTCCCCGTTCCTTGCAAGAGCGGCTGAGCACAGTTCTGTGGATGTCTCAATGAGTATAATGGTGTCCATATTCTTTCCGTCAGTTGAAAAATAGATTGTTCAGGTAAGGGAATACATTGTCCGCCAGGGATTCCAGGTATGGATACAGGACTGATTTGGCCAGAGTCCCTTCGGACACGATATGGAAATTCCTGTTCAATGTGTTGAACAGGAGTACTGCCAGGCCCAGGATAAGCAGGCATTTGAGCATGGCGAACACCACGCCGAGAAGCTTGTTCAGCCACCCGAGCATGACTATCTTGACACTGGCCTCGATGAGCTTCCCCAGGGCGAACAGGGCGAATATCACCACAATCAGTATGACCGTGAAAGACACGATGTCCAGTATGGCAGGAGAGGCCCCGTCAAACCACTGCCCCATCCAGCCGCTCACGACGGATGCGAACTTGAAAGAGAGCCATACTCCGAGCACCAGCGCAATGACAGAGACTACCTGGGCTATGAGGCCTTTCCTCAAGCCGTTGATTATGGCGGGTATGAAGCAAATGAGGATTATTATATCCAGTATATTCATTTTTATAAAAGTTAATGCTTATATTTGCAAGTTGAAAATCCTGGCAGGACAGGTCTGCAAAAATAGACAAAATTTTGCAAATCCGTCCGGACAGGTATGGCAAGAACAGAAAAATTGACAGATATGGGATTTAAAGAGTACAAAGGGCTGGACCTGGTGAAAACAGGCGGCGAGATACTTGACAGGTGGAAGAAGAACCATGCTTTCGAGCGTTCCCTGCAGGTGCGGGAGGGCGCTCCGGAATTCATATTTTTCGAAGGTCCTCCGTCTGCCAACGGCATGCCGGGTATACATCATGTCATAGCCCGCTCCATAAAGGATGCGATATGCCGTTACAAGACTCAGAGCGGCTACCGTGTGGAGAGACGTGCCGGATGGGATACACACGGGCTTCCGGTAGAGCTGGGCGTGGAGAAGATGCTCGGAATCACCAAGGAGGACATCGGCTCCAGGATAAGTGTGGAGGATTACAACAGCGCATGCCGCAAGGAGGTCATGAAGTATACCCGCGAATGGGTGAACCTTACAGAGAGGATCGGATACTGGGTGGATATGGATGACCCGTATATCACCTATGACAACAGATACATAGAGACCCTGTGGTATCTGCTCAAGGATATCTACGGCAAGGGGCTCCTTTACAAAGGATATTCAATCCAGCCGTATTCCCCGGCGGCAGGCACAGGCCTCAGCTCCCATGAGCTCAACCAGCCGGGATGCTACCGGGATGTCAAGGACACTACGGCTGTGGTGCAGTTCGAGGTCATAAAGGACGAGAAGTCCCAGATGCTGTTCGGATGCGATACGTTCCCTGTCTATTTCCTTGCATGGACTACAACTCCATGGACACTTCCTTCAAACACAGCGCTTTGCGTGGGGCCTGACATAGATTATATAAGAGTCCTTTCATTCAACCCGTATACAGGAGCTCCGGCAATATACGTCATAGCGGAAGTGCTGCTTGACTCTGTGTTCAACCCTAAGGCGAAAGACATCCAGGTCGAGGACTATAAGCCTGGTGACAAGCTTGTGCCTTACAGGGTGCTTGACGGGAAGTTCAAGGGCTCTGAACTGGTGGGTATCCTGTATCATCAGCTTATACCGTGGTTCAGGCCGGATGCAGGGGCCTTCAGGGTGATATCAGGGGATTATGTCACTACAGATGAAGGGACTACGGGAATCGTGCATATAGCGCCTACTTTCGGAGCTGACGATGACAAGGTGGCCAAAGCCAACGGTGTCCCTCCTCTAATGGTGACAGACCGTAACGGGGAGCGTCAGGCTCAGGTCGACCGGCAGGGCAGGTTCTACAGGATCGAGGATATGGATCCAGGGTATGTGGCCGAAAGGGTGTCTCCGGAATACGCCGAGTATGCAGGACGCTATGTGAAGAATGCGTATGACGACTCCCTGCCGTCCGATGCCCCTACTCTTGACGTCGACCTTTGTGTGATGCTCAAGCAGCAGGGCAAGGCTTTCAAGATAGAGAAACATGTACATACTTATCCTCACTGCTGGAGGACGGACAAGCCAGTGCTCTACTATCCTCTCAACTCGTGGTTCATCAAGACGACTGCGGTGAGGGACAAGATGATAGAGCTCAATAATACCATTTCATGGAAGCCGGAGTCCACCGGGACCGGGCGTTTCGGGAAATGGCTCGAGAATATCCAGGACTGGAATCTTTCCAGAAGCAGGTACTGGGGTACCCCGCTCCCGATCTGGAGGACCGAGGACGGGAAAGAGGAAAAATGCATAGGTTCCGTCAAGGAGCTGTTCTCCGAGATCGAGAAATCGGTCTCCGCAGGCATCATGCAGACAAACCCGTTGAAAGAAAAAGGGTTTGACCCTGAAGACATGTCGAAGGAGAACTACAGCAGGATAGATCTTCATCGTCCTTATGTGGACAATATCTTCCTTGTGTCAGACAGCGGGAAGAAGATGGTCAGGGAGACTGATCTCATCGATGTGTGGTTTGATTCAGGTGCGATGCCGTATGCTCAGGAAGGGCTGAGGAACCTCGGGAACCCTAAGTTCGGATGTACGGCGGACTTCATCGCGGAAGGTGTGGACCAGACACGCGGGTGGTTCTATACGCTTCATGCCATACATACCATGGTGAGCGGCAGCTGTGCTTTCAAGAGGGTGATATCCAACGGTCTGGTGCTTGACAAGGACGGCAACAAAATGAGCAAGAGACTCGGAAATGCCGTGGATCCGTTCAAAGCCCTTGACAAATACGGTCCTGATGCCCTCAGATGGTACATGCTGACCAATTCACAGCCGTGGGACAATCTGAAGTTCGATGAGGCAGGTGTAGACGAGGTGAGACGGAAGTTCTTCGGTACACTTTACAATACATATTCATTCTTCGCCCTCTATGCTAATGTGGACGGATTCGACCCGTCCGCGTGTGATGATATCCCTGTGGATCAGAGGCCTGAGATTGACAGATGGATCATTTCTCTGCTGAATACGCTTGTCAAGAGCGTCAGGGATGCATATGAGGATTATGACATCACCACAGCCGGGCGTCTTATCCAGGATTTTGTGTGCGACCATCTCAGCAACTGGTATGTGCGCCTGAACAGGAAGAGATTCTGGGGCGGGGAAATGGACCATGACAAGCTCACAGCATACCAGACGCTGTATGAAGTGCTTAAGGACGTCGCTCTCCTGGCCGCTCCGATAGCCCCGTTCTATATGGAGAGGCTTTATCTTGACCTTGTGCCGGGGTCTGAATCCGTGCATTATGAACCAATGCCGGAATACGATGCCTCCGTGGTGGACAAGGATCTGGAGGAAAGGATGGAACTGGCCCAGAGGGCGTCTTCAATGGTGCTGGCCCTCAGGAGAAAAGTGAATATCAAGGTTCGGCAGCCGCTTTCCAAGCTCATCATACCTGTAATAGACACAAAGGTGAAGGAGCAGCTTGAGAAAGTCAAGTCCCTTCTTCTGGGAGAGGTCAATGTCAAGGATGCTGAGTTCATCTCTGACACTGCCGGGCTCATAACCAAGAAAATCAAGCCGAACTTCAAGACACTCGGCAAGATATACGGCAAGCAGATGAAAGAGATCGCTTCGGCGTTCACATCGCTTTCCCAGGATACGATAGCAGCCATTCAGGCCAGCGGTGAGGCAGGTTATGTGCTCCATCTCCCGTCCGGGGACGTGAGGCTTTCCCCGGGGGACTATGAGATATCTTCTGAGGATATGCCGGGATGGCTCGTAGCTTCTGACGGGCCTCTGACACTGGCCCTGGATGTGACCATCACGGAAGGACTTAAGCGTGAAGGGACCGCCAGGGAGCTGATAAACAGGATCCAGAATCTGAGGAAGGAAAGCGGCTTCGATGTCACCGACAAGATATCTGTGACTGTTTCCGCGGGAGGTCAGGACTATGCCGATCTGGAAGGTGCCATGCAGGACTACAGGGAATATGTCCTTGCTCAGACCCTGGCAAGGGAAATGTCGCTCGTGTGCACGGAAGGCCGTGGTGAAGGCGCGGAAGTGGAATGGAATGACAGGCCTATTTACGTGAAGGTCGTCAGAATAGAACAATAATAACTATAAAACTATACGATTATGGCTGAAGAAAAGAAAAACAATGAGCCAGAACTCAAAGTCCGTTACAGCGACGAGGAACTGCAGGAGTTCAAGGAGATCATCCTTGACATGCTTGCAAAGGCCAAGAAAGAGTACAAGACTCTCAGGGATGTCGTGACACACGGGTCAAGTAACGACATTGAGGATACATCTCCTACATTCAAGGTGATGGAAGAAGGCGCTTCCACTCTTTCCAAGGAGGAAGCCGGACAGCTGGCCCAGCGCCAGTACAAGTTCATCCAGAACCTGGAGGCAGCTCTTGTACGTATCGAGAACAAGACCTATGGCGTATGCCGTGTGACAGGCAAGCTTATCCCTAAGGAAAGGCTGCGACTTGTCCCGCACGCGACATTGACTGTGGAAGCAAAGGAGATGCTGAACAAGAACAAGTAAGATGAAAATATCCAGAGGGAAGTTCCTTATAATACTTGGTGTGCTGCTGGTGGTGGTCGACCAGGTGATCAAGGTCCTGGTGAAGACCAATATGTCGATCGGGGATAGTATCCATGTGTTTGGGGACTGGTTCCAGATATACTATATAGAAAATGAAGGTATGGCCTTCGGCATGAAGTTCGGAGGGGCGGCAGGGAAATTCCTGCTGTCTCTTTTCCGGATTGTGCTGTTCGGCGTCCTGGTATGGTGGATACACAGTCTGCTCCGGAAAATCGATGTGCCGACCGGTGTCCCGGTCGGGCTCACCCTGATAACAGCCGGGGCGATGGGTAATATTATAGACTGCTTTTTTTATGGCCTCATATGGGGGTATGCCCCGTTCATGTTCGGCCATGTGGTGGACATGTTCTATTTCCCTATAATAGACACTGTGTTCCCCGACTGGTTCCCTCTTATAGGAGGGCATCCTTTCCGGTTTTTCGCTCCTGTGTTCAATTTTGCAGACAGCTGCGTCACCTGCGGGGCTCTGTACCTGTTGTTTTTCCAGTTCAAGTTCTTTGCAAAGGAAAGCAGATAGGATGCCGGTTTCACCTGCACTCCAGCAGGAGTTCTCCGAACTCCTGGATATCGCGGACTATCAGGTCCGGAGGGTATACCTCCGGACCTTTTTTTGTGCTGGCCGTCTCCCTTGCCGCAAGGGCGGTTTCCAGGGCGGTCTCACCTGAAAGCACAAGGACCCCCATTGCACCTGCGTTATGCGCCATCGCAATGTCTGTATATATCCTGTCTCCCGCCATCGCAATCTCGTCCGGCTCCAGCCCGTGTCTCCGTATTATCCCCTGGAGCATATTCGGGTCCGGCTTGCCGAGAGTGACATCGGGTTTCCTTCCAGTGGCGTACTCGATGCATTTGCAGATGGAGCCGCAGTCTACCAGTACGGTGCGTTCGTCGGACGGGCATACCTTGTCCGGGTTTGTGGCTATATAAGGAATCCCGCGAGACGCCCACCATGCTGCCCTGCAAAGTCTCGCATATGTGAGGGTCATGTCAAATGAGCCGACCAGCACTTCCGGTACATCATCCGGACTGTCGGAGCACTCTTCAAATCCTGCTTCCCTGAACTGTGATACCATGCTCGGTGTCCCGAGCAGGAACAGTTTCCTTGCGCCGGGGAAGTGAGCCTTGATGTAGTCGATTGCGGCCACGGATGTCGTGTACATGTTGTCTTCAGTGGCGTGTATGCCCATCCCGCTGAGTTTCCGTAAGTAGTCTTTGACGGATTTTGTTGGGTTGTTGGTGAGAAAGGAATACCCTATGCCGTTCCTGGAGAGGAGTTCAAGAAAACTTATTGTAAAGGGGAACAGTCTGCTGCCCAGATATATGGTGCCGTCCATGTCAAGAGCGACATGTCTTATTTTTCCCAGCCTTGATCTCATTTCCGGACTGACCTGATCAGTGTAGTTGTGCTGCATATTTTGAATCGGTTGTCGTATGTTTCGTTTTTCTTTCGTAAAAGTAAGAAAAAAATTTGAATCGAAACCATTCAATTTTTATATTTGCTCTGATATAATCTAGACTCTGCGTATGACTGCTGAACAGAAAAAGAAATACGGCTACTGGCAGTGGAGGACTCTGATCGTCCTTATGATAGGATATGCCTTATATTACTTCGTCAGGAAGAATTTTAGTGTGGTGATGCCTGCCCTTGAATCAGAGCTGGGAATCACGAAAGTGCAGCTCGGTCTTTTCCTTACATTGAACGGGATAATTTACGGCCTGTCCAGGTTTGCCAACGGTTTCCTTGCAGACCGGTTCAGCAGGAGGAAACTGATGGCGTCCGGCCTTTTCCTTTCCGCTGCGGCCAATTTTTTCATCTGTTTCAGCCCCGGGATGGATTCTTTCATGAATGTCCTTGATGCGGAAGGGAAGGCTACCGTGGCCCTTGTCTATATCATAGGGTCCGTATGGGTGCTCAACGGGTATTTCCAGGGGATGGGTGTGCCTCCGTGCATGAGTCTGATGGCGCACTGGATAAGGCCTGAGGAACTGGCTACCAAGCAGTCGATATGGAATGCCTCGCACTCAATCGGCGCCGGCCTGATAAGTGTGATATGCGCCTTCATCCTGGACCATTATGGATACGGAGCCTGGCAGCTCTGCTTCGCGGTCCCTGCCTCTGTGGCTGCAGTGGGGGCCTTTGTGCTTCTTTTCGCTCTGAAAGACACGCCTTCTTCAGTCGGCCTTCCGGAGCTGGACGAGGAGGATGGGGCCTCTGCAGGGAATAAGTCATGCGGAGCAGAGCCGGAACACGGTCTTTCCGGATCCGCCTTCAAGAAATTCATAGGCGGGATGGTGTTCAGGAACCCTCTCATTTGGATACTGGCCGTTTCGAATTTCTGCATATATGTGGTCAGGTTCACTATACTTGACTGGGGCGCTACATTCCTGACACAGTACAAGGGGATGGAAATTTCCCATGCCGGGTCTGTAGTGGCCGCCTCCGAAATAATAGGCGGCATAGCCGGTATGCTCATAGCGGGATGGTTTACTGACAGGTTCATGAAGAGCAGGGCGCACAGGACGTGCCTGTTCTGTACCGTGGGGGCGACAATCTCCTTTTTCCTTTTCTGGAGGACTCCGTCAGACATGAACTGGATGGCGGCCATATTCCTTTGTCTGTCGAGTTTCTTTGTCTACGGTCCCCAGGCTCTCCTGGGTATAGCGGCATCAAACCAGGCCACCAAACGAGCCTGCGCGACAGCCAATGGGATACTGGGCATATTCGGATATGCGAGCACAACAGTCTCTGGTCTGGGGTTCGGCTATCTTGCCCAGCATTTCGGATGGAATTCTGTGTTCCTCGTGTCGGTCATTGTCGGAATCGCAGGGTCTTGTGTCATAGCTCTCATGTGGCGGGCAGGTGCTGACGGCTATGAAAAGGCTGAAGAGCTGCTCGGGAGAATCAAAGAAGAAGGCTGAGCGTATTAAAATTCGGAAAAAACTTAAAAAAAGAGAAAAATCGGCATCCTGGTGGCTCCGCATAGGCATATCTATGCATATATGCCGCATATCTTTGCGGAAAAAAGGCATGAAGATAAAAGAGTTGGGGCCGGATGACAGGCCAAGGGAGAAATTGCTGGGCAAAGGAGCGGGTGCATTGAGTAACGCCGAGCTTGTGGCCATACTTCTGAGGACAGGCAGCGGCGGGGATAATGCGGTGGACATATCCAGAATGCTCATGAAGTCCGCGGGAGACAGCCTTGTGGAGCTCTCCTGCAGGACAGTCAGCCAGATGTGCAGGATCAGAGGGATAGGCCCGGACAAGGCGGCAAGTGTCGCTGCCGCTTTCGAACTCGGAAGAAGGTGTACGGCAGAGGGCTTCTCTCTGGAAAAGGTACCGGTAACCAGTCCGCTGATGATATACAGGAGCATGATACATCATATGAAAAGCCTTAAACACGAGGAATGCTGGGTGGTTTATCTCAACAGGGCGAACTATATCATCTCCAGGGAATGCCTGAGCAAAGGCGGCCTGGATGCGACTGTGATAGATGTCAAGCTTATAATACGTAATGCTCTGGAACTCCTGTCGAGCGGAATAATCCTGGTGCATAACCATCCGTCAGGCAATCCGCATCCGGGAAGCAGCGACATCCGTCAGACGGCCATCCTTAAAAAAGCCGCGTCTACGTTCGGCATTTCACTGGTTGACCATATAATCATATCCGATGACAGGTTCTACAGTTTTGCAAACGAGTCGGTGGAAGTCGTGGCGCGCTAGAAATATTCGGATTATTGTTGTATCTTAGCGGACAAATAAATACAGTGATATGGAAATAGTCAATCTCGGTGAACACGATTCTGTACTTAACCGCTTCATCGCCCAGATGCGTGACAGGTCTGTGCAGAAGGACAGCATGCGCTTCAGGGCCAATCTTGAGAAGGTCGGCAATATATTTGCCTATGAGATAAGCAGAAGGCTGAACTATTCGGTGAAGACAGTAGCCACACCTCTAGGTATTGCGGAGGTAAGGACCCCAGATGACCAGATTGTGGTGGCGACGATCCTCAGGGCCGGGCTTCCGCTTCACAAGGGCATACTGGATTATTTCGATGATGCGCAGAATGCCTTTGTGGCCGCGTACCGCAAATATGACAAGGGGGATGACTTCCATATCAACATTGAATATGTGACAGCTCCGGACCTTACAGGAAAGGTCCTTATACTTGCCGACACGATGCTTGCCACCGGAGCCTCCCTGGAGCTGGCATACAACAAACTGCTTGAGGACGGGATACCAGCCAGTACGCATCTCGTATGCCCTGTTTCAAGTATCTATGCTGTGGAATATCTGCAGAAGCATATGCCGTCGTCAGGAGTAACCTTGTGGGTGGCCACTATAGATGAGGAACTTACGAGCCATTCTTATATTGTGCCAGGGCTCGGGGATGCCGGAGACCTGGCCTACGGGGACAAGAAATGACTGTTTAATTTTGAATTATTCAAAATTAGTGGTATCTTGCGGGAAAAATTGATATCATGTTGAAACCAGGAGACAGAATGCCCGATTTCGAGGTCGTGGACCAGGACGGGAATGTGGTGAAATCGTCTGATTTCATCGGCAGGAAGACGATAATATATTTTTATCCGAAAGACAATACTCCGGGATGTACGGCTGAGGCCTGTAACCTGAGAGACAATTATGAAGCCCTTACGGCCGCCGGATACAATGTCGTAGGCGTGAGCAAGGACAGCGATGCATCGCACAGGAAGTTCATCGAGAAGAATTCTCTTCCTTTCACACTTCTTTCCGACAAGTCCACCAGGATGCTGCAGGATTTCGGCGCATGGGGAGAGAAGAAGATGTGCGGGAAAGTAAGTGTCGGGACACTGAGGCGGACTTTCATATTTTCCGAGGACGGGACATTGGAGCGCATTATCGAGAAAGTGGACACGAAGAACCACGCGGCTCAGATTCTCGGGTAGTCTTTCATGCACTGGATATAAGCGGCCTTCAGGTCGGCGGATATTTTTTTCCTGTCGTGCCTGGAGGCTGCTTTTATGGCTCCGTTGCAGCCCAGCCGGGCGGAGGTGTCAGCATCAGAGCTTATCTGCCTGATGCATTCTGCAAGGCCCTCTGCATCTCCCGGCTCGAACAGCAGTCCTGTCTCCTTGTCCGTGACAATAGACGGTACGCCCCCTGTCGCGGCTGCCAGGACAGGGATTCCTGTCATCTGGGCTTCACATACGCTGTTGGGCGAGTTCTCGATGTATGAAGGGTGTACATACAGGTCAGAGGCTTTCATCACTGAAATGATGCCTTCCGGGTCAAGTATGCCATTGAATCTGATTCCCGAATCCCTGCATGATATCCCGTATCTGCGGCTGAATACCTTTATAAGCGGGTCGTCAGCGCGGATCCCGACGACATCCCAGTGTACGGGAAACCCTCCTTTCCTGAGAATGCCGGCGCATTTCATGATCAGGTCGAGCCCTTTATACGGGGCGTTGGATATTGTTGACATTATCCTGACTGGGCTTCCCGCGTTCCTGTTCCTGGGCTTCCATACCCCTGCACAGGCATAGAACTCTTCCCGCAGCACCTCATCGACATGGAAATATTCTGCACTGGAGTATCTTTTGACTATCTGCCTGTCCCACAGGGTCCTTCCGAGCGCGAATCTCATGGCTGCAAGATACTTCGTCTCTTTCTCAGCCCGGGAGGCATAGTCTTCACGCAGATGGATGGCCCCGTTCCTGAGCAGGACTTCATTGATGAATGTCCCGGGAAGGATGAAGTCCTTTCCGGATATGTCCCCCGGGAAAAAACTTTTCAGGGCTTCGTTGAGGACACCCTGGATATGCACTGCAACAGGTATCCCTTTTATGGAGACTGTCCCGGACGCGAGTTTTGTCTCGCATCCGAATATCTGGACAATGTCCGGCTTGAAATCATCTGCTGCCCGGAGTATGTCGCTGTCGTAACTTTCGCTGAAAAGCCCGGTCCAGTTGTGGACCAGTTTCCTGAATCCGGCAGGACTGTTCCTGCGGATCTTGTAGTATGTCACATTGTCCTGGATTTCAGGGCCTCCGCCGCGCTTTGACAAGAATGCTACACCGAGCTGTATGTCGGGCAGGTATTCAGTCACGGTCTTCTGCAGGGAAGAAATCCACCCTTTCCCGTTATAGGCCCTGTCCCCCTTTTCGTCGAACAGGGTGTTTGTAGATGACAGCCACAGAACTCTCATTGCGTTCGTTTCTTGTTTGGATCCGGCTCCCGGAAATCTGCCGTCCCCGGGAGGCGTCCGGGACGGAATCTATGCGGTCTTGACGGCCTGGGACTTTTTCCTCGTGGGCCTTCCTATCAGCTGTATGTCGATGTGCTCTATCTTGAACCCTTTGAATTTGCGCCTTTTGAGGTGTTTCTCGACAATCCCTATGAGTTCCTCGTCAAGGACATCCCTGTACTCGTGGTTCTCGCAGTCGTAGATATGCAGATGCTTGTATGTGTTGACATCGAAGTACATCTTGTTGTTGGCGCTTAGCCTGTGCTCGTATATGCCCAGCAGCGCGAGGCTTGAGAGTATGTTGTAGACGGAGGCCACCGTCACTTTTGTGGTCCCTGTCTTCCTTATCTCGTCAGTGACCATGTCCGCGGAAGCGTGACCGAGCTTCATCATGGCCTCGTGTACGGCAAGTCTCTGCGGTGTGGCCTTGAGTGAATGCCGTTTGAGTACAGATTTGAAAGTTTCTATATTTGTATTTTTCGGATTGGTCATATCTTTGCAAAATAAACTGGTGCAAAATTAGGAATAATTTGCACCAGAGCCAAATAAAATTGAAAAATTCAAATTTGGAAATATAGTCATGAAGATAGACAGCAGCAATTTCAAGGGTTACAGGAGCTTTGCCCTGGTCACCGGAGCCGCCTCAGGGATGGGAAGACTGTATGCCATGCGACTGGCGATGATGGGGTACAGCCTGGTCATAGTGGACATCAACTCATCGAAGCTTGAGGAAACGGCTTCTTTGCTGGAGTCCGGGGTGGCTGCCCTGAACGACTGGCGTATACCCTACAAGTCAGGATTCAGAGTACTGCCTCTTGTGCAGGACCTTTCCAGGCAGGAGGCGGCCGAGAAAGTATTCTCTTTCACCCGGGAGAACGGGTGCGATGTGGAAGTGCTGGTGAACAATGCCGGCCTTTTTTATTATCAGGGTATAGCCGAGACTTCGCCTGCGGCCCTCTCCCGGATGGTGATGGTGCACAACTGTACCCCTCTGCTTCTCTGCCGGGCCTTCGTGCCCCTCATGAGGGAGCGCGGGAAAGGTTATGTGCTGAACATATCGTCTCTGGCGGCATGGATTCCGTGGCCCGGCCTCGGGATGTACGCGTCCACAAAACGTTTTGTGAAGGATTTCTCCAGAGCTCTCAGGGTAGAGTCCCGCGGGACCGGGGTGAGTGTGACCAATGCATATTTCGGTGCGGTGGACACGCCTCTGTTCAACCTCAAGCCGTCTTACCGCCGGCTGGCGCGCAACCTGCGCATAATGATACCTGCGGAGACTGCGGTGGAGAAAGCCCTTGACGCGACTTTCAAGAGGAGGAAAGGCACTATGCCGGGATTCCTTAACCATATTTTCAAGCCTGTCGTGGCCATACTTCCGGATCCTGTACTTGCCTGGATATACAGACTTCTGGCCCCGATAAGGATGGATGTTTGATAAAAACCACTATATTTGCAGGCTGAACAGATTGAAAATAATCGTATTATTATGGCAAGAGAAATAAAATTCTCCCTGGTATACAGGGATATGTGGCAGTCTTCGGGCAAATATGTGCCTACAGTGAGCCAGCTTAAGGAAGTCGCTCCTGCAATCATCGACATGGGATGTTTCGACAGGGTGGAGACAAACGGCGGTGCTTTCGAGCAGGTGAATCTCCTTTTCGGTGAGAACCCGAACAAGGCCGTCCGCGAATGGACAGCCCCTTTCAACAAGGCCGGAATCCAGACACATATGCTGGAAAGAGGTCTCAATGCGTTGAGGATGAATCCTGTCCCTGCTGATGTCAGAGAGCTGATGTATAAAGTGAAATGCAAACAGGGGACAAATATATCGAGGTCTTTCTGCGGACTCAACGACCACAGGAACCTCCGTCTTTCGGTGGAGTATGCAAAGAAGGGCGGCATGATCTCCCAGGTGGCCCTCTCCATCACCAATTCCCCGATACACACTGTGGAATACTATATGGGCATAGTTGACAAGGTGGTCGAATACGGCTGCGACGAGATATGCCTCAAGGACATGGCCGGAATCGGACGCCCGACTTTCCTGGGCCAGCTTACTGCGTCAATAAAGAAGAGATACCCTCATATAAAGGTACAGTACCACGGCCACACAGGCCCGGGTTTCTCTCCGGCTTCGATGCTAGAGGTGGCGCGTGCCGGTGCCGACTATCTGGATGTGGCTGTCGAGCCGCTTTCCTGGGGAAAGGTGCATCCTGATGTGATCACCATCCGCGAGATGATGAAGGCGGACGGGTTCAAGGTGAAGGACCTGAACATGAATGCATATATGGAGGTGCGCCGCCTGACCCAGAAGTTCATAGACGACTTCCTCGGATACTGGATCGACCCTAACAACTCGCATATGAGCTCGCTCCTGGTGGGCTGCGGCCTTCCGGGCGGGATGATGGGCTCGATGATGGCGGACCTGAAAGGTTTCCACGGAGCCATCAACGCTTCACTGCGTGCCCAGGGCAAGAAGGAGCTCACTCTTGACGAGCTGATGGTGATGCTGTTCCAGGAGGTCGAGTACGTATGGCCTCGCCTGGGCTATCCGCCACTTGTGACACCGTTCAGCCAGTATGTCAAGAATACGGCTCTGATGAACCTCATGAACATCCTCAAGGGTCAGCCGAGATGGACCACCATCGACAAAGACACGTGGAACATGATTCTCGGCAAGATGGGCCGTCTCCCTGGCGAGCTGGCTCCGGAGCTGGTGGAGCTCGCCAAGAGCAAGGGCCTGGAGTTCTATACCGGAAATCCTCAGGATGCGTTCCCGGACGAGCTGGACAAGTACCGCCAGATGATGACAGAGGAAGGCTGGGACTTCGGGGAGGACGACGAGGAACTCTTCGAGTTCGCCATGCACGAAAGGCAGTACCGCGACTACAAGAGCGGCATAGCCAAGGAGCGTTTCAAGAAAGACCTCGAGGCTGCGAAAGAAAAGGCTGGAGCGCCTGTAGTCATCACACGTCCTGTGGTGGAGGTGCCGAAGTATGATGTGGAGAAGATTGCCGAGAAGTATCCTAAGGCTACGGCAGTGCAGGCTCCGGTGAAGGGCCAGCTGATCTGGCAGGTGGATGTGGATGACGTTTCCACTGCTCCGGTGGTCGGGACTGAGGTCGAGGCCGGAAAGGCGATGAGCTATGTCCAGACTTATTACGGGATGGAGGAAGTGGTCCCTGCGGTAAGCGGGCGCATCGTGGCCATCTGCTCAAAGCAGGGCGATATGGTGGCCAAAGGCGAGGTGATCGCTTTCGTGGAATAGCTGAAAACAGATTCCGATAGGAGACAGGCCTGTCCTTGAATGAAGGGGCAGGCCTGTTTTTTCGTCCTGGCGGATGCCAGGACGGTTTGAGCGACTGAATATAAGGATTGGACGGTTCATTTTGCCGCTGACCCCCGGCGTGTATATTTTTATGGCACTAATGACCAATCAATCCTTAATTATGCTTCTGAACATTAATCTATTGTCAAGGCATATAGGTGCTGCGGCCCTGTATGTGCTGCTGAATCTTTTTCTTGCCCCCGGCGCGTCTGCCAATGACGGAGGAACGCTGAAGGGTGTGGTCTCCGACAAAAACGGCCCGCTGGTAGGTGTGGCTGTATATGTCAAGGATACCAATAACGGTGTCTCGTCTGATATTGACGGGAATTATTTGCTTGCCGGCCTGGAGGAAGGCGATGTCATAGTGTTTTCCCTTCTGGGCTTTGACACAGTCAAGATTACATGGACCGGACAGGCTCTCCAGGATGTGGTGCTTGATGCGTCCGCGGATTTCCTTGATGAAGTTGTCGTTGTCGGATATGGCGTCCGGAAGAAAGTCAACCTGACAGGTTCTGTCTCCACTGTGGATTCTGATGAACTCGACATGAGACCGGTGGCGAACATCACCCAGAGCCTCCAGGGACTTGTGCCGGGCCTTACAGTGAACAACACCAATTCAGGCCGTCCAGGGGCCGAGGCGACTCTTCAGATCCGTGGCCAGGGTAACCTTTCCGGCACTTCCACTCCGTATGTTCTTGTGGACGGTGTGGAGATGGACCTTGCTGATGTGAACCCCAACGATGTGGAAAGCATATCGGTGCTCAAAGATGCCTCCGCAAGTGCCATCTATGGTGCGCGGGCCGCATACGGCGTCATCCTGGTCACCACAAAGAGCGGTGAAAAAGGCAAGATAAGAGTGAGTTATAACGGCAACGCCGGCTGGACCCAGCCTACAGTCCTTCCGGACATGGCCAATTCAGTCGAATACGCCAACTACTGGAACGCCGCTGCTGCAAATGCGGGAAGTTCACGTCTGTATTCGGCCGAGAAAATTGCTCAGCTCCAGGCATTCATCAATGACCCGTCCAGTGTCGACCCGTGGTCGGACCCGTACACCACGCTCAATGCCGCTTACGAGAATTCCGAGTACGGTGTCGGCAACACTGACTATTTCGACCTGCACTACAAGGATTTCGCTTTCAAGCAGGACCACAACCTGAGTGTAAGCGGAGGGTCGGACAAAGTGCGATATTATGTCTCCGGCGGGGCATATACCGAGGAAGGTATCCTGAGATATGCCGACATTGACTATACAAGGTATAATATAGCAGCGAATATCAACGCCGACCTTACCAAATGGATGCGCCTGAAGTTCAACACCAAATACAGCCACCAGGAGACAAACACGCCGTTCGGGACCGGTGGCCTGTCAGAAGGCTTCTACCATTCCCTTGCACGTTTTTCCCCTACAAAGCATTATATAGACCCTAACGGGAATTTCACGGAGCTTTCGCTGATCCCTTACCTGCAGAGCGGCACTTATACCAACAGTGTCGATGACGATTTCCTCTTCACGGTCGGTCTTGAGGTAGAGCCTGTGAAGAACTGGAAAATCTTCGCTGATTATACCTACAAGCAGAACAACTGGAATTACAAGGCGTTGAATAAGGCTCCGGTCATGTATGAGGCGGACGGGGTCACTACATTCACCGGGACGAGGTCTGAAATGGGGGTCCTGGCCGACGGCTCGTTCCTCAGGCAAATGGACATAATCCGCTACCAGACATTGAATGTATACACTACATACAGCCATTCGGTGGACAAGCACAATTTCACTGTAATGGCAGGATTCCAGGAAGAGGACTACAACTACAATTACATGTACGGCTATGTGACCGACCTTGCATCCTACACCAATACCGGACTTAATCTGGGGATGGGTGACGATACCCTGACAGAAAACCGGTACGGATGGGCCACAAGGGGATTCTTCGGCCGTCTCAACTATGATTATGACGGCAGGTATCTGGTGGAGTTCAGCGCCCGCTATGACGGGTCCTCACGTTTCGCCAAAGGCAGCAGATGGGGCTTCTTCCCTTCAGTGTCAGTGGTCTGGAACATAGCCCGCGAGCCGTTCTTCGAGCCAGCCATATTTTCGACGAGCTCAAGATAAGGGCGTCGTGGGGACGCCTGGGAAACCAGGCCGGGGCGGACTACTATACATTCTCTTCTACCATGAGCACCACCGCGCAGGGTAATTGGTATTTTGAAGACGGCAGGGACATGTACATAAATGCCCCGGGGGTCATTGACTCGGATACGACATGGGAGAAAGTGGACAGCAAGAACATAGCGCTTGACTGGACTCTTCTCAAGGGCCGTGTGACAGGAAGCCTGGAATTCTACCAGAGGGATACGTATGATATGCTGGGCCCGTCAGAGGAACTTCCGGACTTTTTCGGGGCGGATGCTCCTGAGACAAACAACGCCAGTATGCGCAACAGGGGCTGGGAACTTTCCCTGCTCTATAGGGGCCAGATAGCGAAAAAAGTGGATTTCTCGATAGGAGGCTCCGTATATGACGCCACAGCTGTGGTGACCGAGTACAGCAACCCTACAGGAACCGACCCGTCCGGCAACTGGTACACAGGACGAGAGGTGGGTGAGATCTGGGGATACCGTGCCAGCGGACTTATCCAGACCCAGGAAGAGGCGGATGCGTACAACAACAGCCTGGACCTGAGTTATCTCACTACGGTACCGTGGACACCTGGAGACGTGAAGTATCTGGATATCAACGGTGACGGGAAGATAGACAACGGGAGCAATACTCTCGGCGACATGGGTGACATGGAGGTCATCGGAAGCACTACCCCGAGATACAACTACACCATCCAGGGGTCTCTTGCATGGAAAGGTATCACCTTGAGTGTGATGTTCCAGGGCGTGGGCAAGCGTGACTGGGCTCCTGACGGAGTATATTTCTGGGCTGCAGCCGATGTCCTTATAAAGGGATGGGTGCCTACTGGAGCCCTGTTTGACGGAAGCGACCTGGAGGGCAATTCGTTCTATACTGACGAGGACGGCAACTCCTCGCTTGTCTACGACCAGTCCGAGGGGAACAATCTCTTCCTTACGGATGCAGACGAGAACGGGGACAGGTATGTGGTGCCGTTCGACTGGAAGTCAAGCCTTCCTTCCGGATACCAGTTCAACCTCGGCAGAGACTATCTTCTCCCTATCAGGAGCGGGATGATTTCTCTTACAGGCAATCTGTGGGAACAGAACCCGGGATGGTAGAGATTCTGCGACCGGTTATGGATTGTAATGGGAAAAGCCCGGAAAAGAATGTTACCTTAAAGGAAAAATGAATTTTATTTGTATCTTTGTAACGGACTGACCATTAATTTTTACATTTATGAATATTACCAAATTCAGAAATCTGGCCACTGGGGTCGTCCTTGCGGCTATGTTGTCATGCACTGGCGGTAACGTCCAGACAGGGAGTCTTGATGTCATCCCGAAGCCGCAAGTGCTTGTGGATAAGGAAGATGCGGCACCGTTCCTAATCACGCGTTCCACTCTTGTCCTTTATCCTGGAGATAATGAGAAGCTTGCGGCTACGGCGGAATTCCTCTCGTCTTATATAAAGGAAGTTACAGGGGTCAAGGTGAAGACGTCTGAAGGCGTGTCCGGAAAGCATGCCATCGTACTTGGCCTGGACAGTTCCATACCTGAGAAAGACGGTTACAGGCTTGATGTCACGGAGGACAGTATCACACTCTACGGACAGTCGGAGGCGGCTGTGTTCTATGGCGTGCAGACTCTGCACAAGTCTCTTCCGATAACTGTCGGTACCGGTGCGCGTGCGGCCATACCTGCCGGGTCAGTATATGATTATCCCAGATTCGCCTACAGGGGGTTCATGGTGGATGTCGGAAGGCATTTCTTCTCTGTGGACTACCTGAAGGAGCTCATAGATGTGATGGCCCTGCACAATATCAATTATTTCCACTGGCATCTCACCGAGGACCAGGGCTGGCGCATCGAGATCAAGAAATACCCGAGGCTCACGGAGGTGGGTTCTGTGAGGAAGGAGACCATCACCGCTCCCGGCTCAGGGAAGTATGACGGGGTCCCTGTAAGCGGATATTACACCCAGGAGGAGGCCAGGGAGATTGTCCGCTATGCAGCCGAGAGGTTCATCACTGTGGTGCCGGAAGTGGATATGCCGGGGCACATGATGGCCGCCCTTGCCGCCTATCCTGAACTCGGGTGCACCGGCGGACCTTATGAGGTGCAGACACGCTTCGGCGTATTCAAGGAGGTGCTCTGCGGAGGAAAGGAGCAGACACTGCAGTTCGCCAAGGACGTCCTTGACGAGATCATGGACATATTCCCTTCAGAATATATCCATATAGGAGGGGACGAGTGCCCTAAGGCCCGCTGGAAGGAGTGCCCTGTATGCCAGGCCAAGATAAAGGAACTCGGGCTGAAGGATACCAGGGAACATTCCAAGGAGAACCAGCTCCAGGTGTGGTTCATGGAGCAGGTCAAGAAGGAGATCGAGTCACGCGGGCGCAAGATGCTTGCATGGGACGAGATTCTTGACGGGGATCCGGACAAGTCTGTCACTGTCATGGGCTGGACAGGAGTTAACGCATCGGTAAGGTCTGCACAGCTGGGACACAGCACCATTGTCTGCCCTATAAGCCACCTGTATTTCAGCAATCCGGGATACAACCGGCTGAAAGGCGTCTCAAGTGTACAGCGTGTCTATGATTTCGAACCGGTTTCCGGCAAACTCACTCCGGAACAGGCCAGGAATATAATAGGTGTGCAGGGCTGTATCTGGACAGAATGGACCAAGGACAGCACCAAGATGGAATGGCAGATGATGCCGCGTATCGACGCTTTGTGCGAACTCCAGTGGAGCAATCCTGAAAAGAAGGACCTGGGTGACTTCCTGGGCAGACTGCGCCATCAGCTTGACCTGTACAGGCTCATGGGGCTTCATTACAGGCCTGATATTGAAGATGCCGTCATTGACGTGAATCCTGCCGGAGAAGCCGGAAAGGCGGTGGTGTCCGTATCCACTTTTGACGGTGCCCCGGTATTCTATACCCTGGACGGAAGCGATCCTTCCGAGTCCTCCGTACTGTATACAGGTCCGTTTACCGTCACTGGGGACGCCACAGTGAAGGCTGTCGCGGTGAGAGAGGGACGCCGCAGTGATGTGACGGGCGAGACTATTGTCGCCAACAAGGTGACCATGTGCCCTTCAACCCTTTCCTGTGAGCCGGATCCACAGTTCACATATAAAGGCGCGGTGCTGCTCAATGACGGGCTTTACGGGGATGACAGCTACCGTTCGGGAAGGTATCTCGGCATTTACGGCCAGGATCTGGATGTTACTTTCGACATGCAGTCCGGTCAGGAGATTTCATCCGCTTTCGTGAATGTCATGCTCGTGCCTGGGGACTTCATTTTCGGCCTCACAGGCCTGGATGTCTATGTGTCGGATGACGGTAGCTCCTTCAGGAAAGCGGGTTCGGCACGCTTCCCTGTGCTTGAGAAAGGTTCTCCGAACAATGTGCCTCACAGATATGAGGTTTCCTTCGGGACTGTGAGTGCGAGGTATGTGCGCATTGTCGGGAAGTGTACCCCGGAACTGCCTTCATGGCATCCCGGTGCGGGAAGGAAGGCCTTTCTTTTCATTGATGAGGTGGGGGTCAATTGACATTTCCCGCTTGCTATCAGAAAAGATGAAAGGGCCCAACAGGGCCGCACCGGAGCGTCAGCGAGGTTCCCGCATAGGAACCGAAGCAGCGCAGGTGCCGGCGGAGCGAAGCGGAGCCGCATGCCCCGACGGGGCCGTCACCGCAGGTGACTGGGGGTGGACAGGAAGGATTTCCTCCGGAAATCCCCCTAACGTCAGTGTAACGGATTCCGGTCATAAATGATAAAATACTGATTTTTAATATAATATTGTTAAACATAAATCGTCGAACTGACGTTAACATTATATAATATGAAGAAAAGTCTGATTTCAATCCAGGATTTCACCAAGGACGAGATCCTGCATGTGCTGGAAGTAGCCAGGGAATTCGAAAAAGACAGGGTGCAGAAAATACTTGAGGGCAAGGTGATAGCCTGCATCTTCTTCGAGCCCTCCACAAGGACGAGGCTCAGTTTCGAGACAGCCGTCAACAGGCTGGGGGCCAAAGTAATAGGCTTCTCCGACGCGACAAACACAAGTGTCAGCAAAGGGGAGACTCTCAAAGACACCATAAAGATGGTGTCCAACTACGTGGACATGATCATCATGCGGCATCCGCTGGAGGGCAGTTCGAGATATGCGTCCGAAGTGGCTTCAGTCCCGGTCGTGAATGCAGGAGACGGGGCAAACCAGCACCCGTCACAGACTCTTCTGGACCTGTACAGCATACTTCAGACCCAAGGACACCTCGAAGACCTCAGGATCAACATGGTAGGAGACCTGAAATACGGCAGGACCACACATTCACTCCTGCAGGCCATGTCGCATTTCAGCCCTGAATTCGTGTTCACCTCCCCGGACGAGCTGAAGATGCCTCTCGAGTACAAGTCTTTCCTGGACGGGAAGCACATCCGCTATCACGAGACATCATCCCTGGAAGAGCACCTGGACGACTGCGACATCCTGTATATGACCCGCGTGCAGCAGGAACGGTTCACGGACCCGATGGAATACGAGAAAGTCAAGGATGTCTACAGGCTGACAGCCTCCATGCTCTCCAATGTGAAGCCGAACATGAAAATACTACATCCCCTGCCAAGGGTGAACGAGATAGACCAGGATGTGGACGACACTCCTTACGCTTATTATTTCAAGCAGGCGGAAAACGGACTGTACGTCAGAATGGCCATCATAGCATATCTGCTGGGATACAGATAATTGTCCCCCGTACAATACAACAACACGTCAAGTTAAAACACATGAAATCATGACACACAACAATAAAGAACTCATAGTCAGCGCACTGGAAAACGGGACAGTCCTTGACCACATACCTGCAGAGAATGTCTACAAGGCCCTGGACATCCTGGACCTCAAAGGAGTGGAGACACAGATCACCATCGGGATAAACCTCACAAGCAAGCTTTACGGGAAGAAAGGCATAATAAAGATTGCTGACAAGTTCTTCGAGGACGAAGAACTCAACAAGCTCGCGCTCATAGCCCCGGACGCCACAGTCAATATCATCAAAGGATTCCAGGTAGTGGAAAAGAAGAAACTCCAGATGCCTGAAGTGGTCGAGGGCATCGCCAAATGCATGAATCCAAAATGCATCACCAACCACCAGCCGGTCAAGACACGGTTCACGACAATAAAGAACGGTAATGAAATATTACTCCATTGCCATTATTGTGAAAAAAATTCCGACATAAGGGGATTATTGTAGGAATAATTGTTATATTTACCCTTGTTTTGATTAAAATTTATAACACCAATATCCAATAACATGAAAAAAGTCCATAATTTCAATGCCGGCCCTTGCGTCCTTCCGGACCAGGCCATCGAAAAATCCATCGAGGCTCTTAAAGATTTTGCCGGTACAGGCATGGCTGTAATCGAAGTCTCCCACAGGTCTAAAGAATGGAGTGCCGTAATGGACGAATGCCGCGCCCTGTGGAAAGAGCTCCTGGAGATACCGGACACCCATGAAGTCGTGTTCCTGGGAGGAGGAGCAAGCCTCCAGTTCCTTTATGTGGCCATGAATTTCCTGGAGAAAAAGGCCGGATACCTGGAGACAGGGGTATGGGCGAAGAAAGCGCTCAAGGAGGCTAAAGGACTTGGCGAGGCCTATGCAGTGGCATCCTCTGCTGACAAACTCTACAGCTATATACCTAAAGGGTTCGAGATACCTTCTGACCTGGACTATTTCCATATCACCACAAACAATACCATCTACGGCACTGAAATCCGCCATGACATGGACTGCCCTGTCCCTCTTATCGCGGACATGTCATCCGACATCATGAGCCGCCCTGTGGACGTGAGCAAATACGCCCTCATCTATGGAGGAGCGCAGAAGAATGTGGGCCCTGCAGGGGTATCGTTCGCCATCATCCGCAAGGACGCCCTGGGCAAAGTGAGCAGATATATCCCTACAATGCTTGACTACAAGGTGCATATCGACGGAGGGTCCATGTACAACACACCTCCTGTATTCCCTATCTTCGTGATGACCGAGACACTGAAGTGGCTCAAAGGGATAGGCGGCGTCAAGGCCATCAACAGGCTCAATGTCGAAAAGGCGCAGCTGCTCTACAGCGAGATAGACCGCAACCCTCTGTTCACCGGCACGGCAGCCAAGGAGGACAGGTCCATCATGAACGTATGCTTCGTGATGGCTCCGGGATACGAGTCCCTGCAGGACGAGTTCCTCGAATTCGCGAAAGGCAAAGGCATGGTCGGCATCAAGGGGCACAGGTCAGTGGGCGGCTTCCGCGCGTCCATATACAACGCCTGCCCTAAAGAGAGCGTAGAGGCCCTGGTCGCATGCATGCAGGAGTTTGAAAAAATGAAAGCTTAATCCATAAAGACATGAAAATACTGGTAGCCACAGAAAAACCGTTCGCGGCAGCCGCGGTGAACGGAATCAAAGAGATAGCACAGGTAGGCGGGCACGAAACGGTCCTCCTGGAAAAATACCCTTCAGCAGACAGGCTGCTGGAGGCTGTAGCGGATGCAGACGCGCTGATTGTCCGCTCTGACAAGATAACCAAGGAAGTCATCGATGCAGCAGGAAAGCTTAAAATAGTAGTGCGCGCCGGGGCCGGATACGACAACATCTGCCTGGACGCCTGCACACAGCGCGGCATCGTGGTGATGAACACACCGGGGCAGAACTCCAATGCGGTGGCCGAGCTGGCTATCGCCATGATGATATACATGTCCCGCAACTGTTTCACACCCGGCACAGGGAGTGAAATCCAGGGCAAGAAAGTGGGTATACAGGCATACGGGAATGTCGGCAGGCTCGTGGCCGCAAAGGCCAAGGCCCTGGGCATGGACGTGATGGCATTCGACCCGTTCGTGGACAATTCTGCGATAGAACAGGAAGGCGTCATCCCGGCAGCTTCGGTAGAGGAAATGTATTCGGCATGCGACTTCATATCGCTGCACATCCCGGCGACTCCTCTCACAAAAGAATCCATAGGATACGACCTGGTCACCAGGATGCCTAAAGGCGGATGCCTTGTGAACACCGCCCGCAAGGAGGTCATCAACGAGGCAGGACTCGAGAAAGCGCTTACAGACAGGCCTGACCTCAAGTATATCACCGATGTCGCCGCCGTACATCAGGCGGAGCTGGAGGAAAAGTTCGGCAAGAGGGTATTCGCCACTCCGAAGAAAATGGGGGCCGAGACCGCGGAGGCGAACATCAACGCCGGCCTTGCTGCCGCACGCCAGATAGTGGATTTCTTCGCCACAGGGAACCGCAGGTTCCAGGTCAACAAATGATTTGACGCGACCCCGGCCCATAATTCTCGCCCCAGGCGAGACCCGTCAGGGGCTGTCACCTCAGGTGACTGGGGTTAAGATAAAACAGGCTTCTGGCCGGCCAGAAGCCTCTGATGGTGAAATTCAGGGGTAATATTGATGATAGGCATATAAAATATAACTGACAATGGTAAGAGTAAAACCTTTCGCGGCGGTACGTCCGCCAAAAGAGTATGTGGAGGAAGTGGCGGCGCGTCCTTATGACGTGCTCAACTCGGCCGAGGCAAAGGCGGAGGCTTCGGAGAAGTCCCTGCTGCACATCACAAAGCCGGAAATAGACTTCGACCCGATAATCGACGAGCACAGCCAGGCCGCCTACGACAAGGCTGTCAGCAACTTCAAGGATTGGCAGGCGCGAGGATGGCTAGTGCAGGACGATCGTCCGTACTATTATATCTACGCCCAGACAATGGACGGCAGGACCCAGTACGGGCTTGTGGTCTGCGCCCATACGGATGACTACATGGAGGGGAAGATCAAGAAGCACGAGCTCACCCGGAAAGAGAAGGAAGACGACAGGATGATCCACGTGAACATACAGGACGCCAATATCGAGCCTGTGTTCTTCTCCTATCCGGACAATGACGAGATAGGGACCATTGTCAAGAAATACACAGCCCGCAAGCCAGAATACGACTTCACCGCAGAAGACGGCTTCGGACATCATTTCTGGGTGATAGACGAGCAGGCGGACATCGACAGGATAACAGAGATATTCAAGGACATCCCGGCTTTCTATGTTGCCGACGGCCACCACCGTACAGCAGCCGCAGCCAGAGTCGGGGCTGAAAGGAAGGCGGCAAACCCTTCCCACCGCGGGGACGAGGAATACAACTGGTTCATGGCGGTGGCATTCCCGGAAAGCCAGCTGAAAATCATCGACTACAACCGTGTGGTAAAAGACCTGGACGGACTTTCACCGGAGCAGCTCCTGGAGAAGCTCTCGGAAGACTTCACTGTCGCAAAGAAAGGCAAAGAGCCATACAGGCCTGACCACCTGCACAATTTCTCCATGTACCTTGCCGGTGAATGGTATTCCCTCGAGGCAAAGCCGGGAAGATACGATGATTCGGACCCGATAGGGGTGCTGGATGTCACAATACTTTCAAACCTGGTGCTTGACAAGATCCTGGGAATCAAGGACCTGCGCACTGACAAACGGATAGATTTCGTAGGAGGTATCCGCGGACTCGGAGAGCTTTCACGCAGGGTGGACAGCGGGGAGATGGCGGTGGCGTTCGCCCTCTACCCTGTCTCCATGAAACAGCTCGTGGACATAGCGGACTCGGGCAACATCATGCCTCCTAAGACCACGTGGTTCGAACCGAAGCTCCGCAGCGGACTGGCGATCCACAAGCTCAAATAATAAGGCCTCATCCCATCAGGGATACGGCCTGCATCACAGGGGATGGCTCATAACGGAAGCCATCCCCTTTTTCTTGTCTCAGTGAGGCCGGCCCCGGCAGGCCGCTTTTCTGTCACGCCTTCACTCGGTGAGGCGGTAGCCGTCATCGCTCTTCTCCAGCACACCCTGGCCGACAAGCTGGGAGACAGCGCGTGAAAGCGACGGACGCGCCACACCGAGGATGAATGCGGTCTGCTGCAGATTGTCCACAGGCCCGTTCTCCCTTATATAGCTCACTATCCTGGAAGAGAGGGTCTGCAGGGCGAATTCGCTGAGCCTCCTGCTCAGGAACATACTGTGGTCGGAAATCACCGCGAGATAGTTCCCGAGCACGGTCCTGTCCCTCTCTATCATCTTAAGTATGCAATCCCGGCTGAACACCCACAGGTCACAGTCGCTTCCGGCGATTATCGTCACCGGGAAGATACGCTGCGTGCTGAACACAAATGAAGAAGCCAGCACTTCCGGCGCGGAAAGGGTGTCCAGGGTGAACTCCTTGCCCTCATCGCTCACCATCCGGGCATAGACACTCCCCGAGCACAGGAGATAAAGGGAACGGCACGGGGCGCCCTGCATAGCGATTATGTCCCCTTTCGAATACGAGGCCCAGCGTCCTGGAGACTCGCGCATCACGCTTTCAATTACATCTGGGTCACCTCCCCTGAAAAGAGGTATGTCATCAATGCTGCAATCCATAAAATGAAACCAATGTAACAATTGTTACGGATTAATTCCGGCACAAGGTATAGTTTTGCAGCCGGAAAAACAAACAGTACAAATTTACTCAAATATATGACCGCTATTACAAAAATACTTAACATAATTCCGGGATTGGCCCTGTGCATGGCTGCACTGGTCTCATGCTCCAGGGAAGAATGGCCAGGCATGACAGCGGCACAGACGGGAAACACCCTTTCTGTACACATATCGGCCGGAGGATTCGAAGGAGAGGCACAGACAAAGGCCCGGGATACGGGCTACGACCATGTGGACATCGCCGTGGCAGACGGGGAAGGCCGCATCGTCAGGAACATAAAAAGCCTCTACGACAGAGAGACATCGACCATCCGCCTGGAAGGGCTTGTCCCGGGCAGCTACGAACTGCTTGTGCTCGCAGTGGACGGGGACATGGCCGCCGACAGGGCCTCCATAAACGAGATATCGGAAGTGTCGGACACATGGCTGGCCTTCCCTGAAAAGATTTCCGGGCCGCTTGCAGCCGAATATTTCTATTCCAGGACGCCGTTCAGCGTAACCGCATCCCCGGACATGCCGGGGAACGGCATATCATCCGACCTGGACGGCAGCATCACCCAGAAGAGGATAGTGGGCAAGACGGTGTTCCGCTGCAGCTACTCCAGCCCATATATAAGCACGGCTGTGACATCGGCCACGGTATCTGTGGACTCACCGGCTTTCCTGAGGGAACTGTCCGCCGCAGGGGATTTCGGGGGACGGGCCGAAGGGGACGGGATTGTCCTGGACATCAAGGAGGACTCGAGTTTCATTTTCCCGCCCACCGCCGGAGGGAGCCGGTTCGGGGGTACCCTGGAGATGAAGACCAGGGACTATCTGGGACACAGCATCGGAAGGAGCTACGGATTCTCCCTAGAAGAAGTGGGGCAGAACCGCATCGGGCACATAGGCATCTCCGTCATCCATCCGGACGACCAGAGCGGGACGATGTTCATCACCCGGGAGGCATACGCGCAGGGCGGGCACAAGGCCATCCTACAGGACGACGAGCCGCACACCATATATAACGACAAGAAACAAAGGAACTTCAACACCGCCAGACCGCTGCAGGTGTCCGTCACCCCGGAGGGGCTGCTCCATGTAAGGTTCTATTCCCCGCGCGAAGCGCGTAACGTGCTGATACGAGGATTGATACCGGAAGTGGACAATGAATACCTGGACCTGGCGTACTTCGATGTGATACCGGCATTCGCCGACTTCTACGAGCCCCTGGCCATACTGGAGAAGGAAGGCGGAGAGAAAAGGATATGCCGCTCCGAAAGCGGCAGGCTGGTGGAAGTGCCCGGGATCGGGGCATCCGTGGCGGAGCGGATCATGTTCCGGGCAGAGTCGGACGACCCCTACTGGCAGAAGCTGCAGAAGATTGTCCACGGATGGAACATACGCTTCGAACTGTTCGGAGGCGACCCCACAAAACCGGACGGAGGCCCGTCTGGCAACTGGATGGGGATCAGACCGGTACACTGCCGGGAGGTGGTGGCGTTCTTCATCAACTTCACCTATATGATAGACATGCCGGAGCATGAACAGATACTGCGGGAGAACGAGGACAGGCTGTACGGGAACGGAGGTGTGGAGGACAAGGTCTCCGCGGAAACCGTCCTGTCGCAGATGCGGCAGGAAAGGACCATCAACGCAGGCCTCGTATACCCGGGGAACAGCGTGATGGGTCTTGGAGGAGGCTCGACGTTCGGGGCATGGCAGGGAGGATGGCTGGACCACTACACGTCCACATACTCGTGCGAAGTGATGTTCCACGAACTGGGCCATGTGATGGGCTACAGCCACAACAGCGCGTTCACCTACGGACCCTGGGCGCAGGAGCTCATGAACAGGTTCTATGTGGACCACCTTGACATGATGCCGGTGGACTCGCCAGATTACCTGAGCAGCAGACAGAACCCGAATATATACAAATGACATGAACAGATATATTTTCGCTGCGGCACTGGCCGCGGCTGCAATCTCCGGGTGCTCGGAACGGGGCCCGGAAGAGGTCCCGGGAACGGGACAGGAACTGCCCGTGAAACTCATCACTAAAGGGACGGACAGCGGGATAAATGATGTCCGCGGATACAGGTTCCATGACGGGATACTGCAGGAAATATGCATTCCGCAGCGCACCTCCGGGGACATCCGGACCTTCAGTCTGTCTTCCCGGGAAGGCACACTGTACATACTTGCAAACGCCGGTGAGCTGGAGGGACTTGGGGACATGACGCCGGGAAAGACACCCCTCGCCGGTTTCCTGGAGACTGGAAGCAGCGTGGAATCCATGACCTCGTCAGGCATCACCATGAGCGGGAGGACGGATATATCCTCCGCCACGGGACAGCCTTCGGATGTAGAGATGACAAGGAGCGTAGCAAGACTGGACCTTGTAGTCAGGGAGAAAGGGGTCAAAGTGCTCAGCGCCAGGATAACCGGACTTTCGGACAGGGGGTTCGTCAACACGAGGGAAAAGCCCGGGAACCCTGAAGGGGCCTCTGTCTCGGAATTCGTGAAGGACTTCCGGCAGGCCCCGGCAGAATACACTCGTGAGACCCTCACGTATATGGCGGAACAGACCGGCAGCGTGACTGCCGAGGTGACAGCGGAGTTCGGAGGAGGCAGGCATGTCCACAGGGCCGAACTGCCGCGGGAAATAGCCAGGAACACTGTGTATACACTCGACATATACGGGAAAGGGGCCGAAATCTCCTCGCAGGCGTTCTCCGAAGACTGGGAGGAAGGCGGCTCCACAGGGTCATGGCCTGTAATTAAAGGGCTTGTGGACACTGAGAATTCCGTATTGTCCGAAGGAAGTTCCGTAAGCCAGGGCAGAGACACGGTGTATGTCAGCTACCTCGGGAGCTCTCTGGAGCTTGCCGTCCTGGCGGCCCCGGGCGCAAGGGTAGAGACCGACGGGACGGCGGACGGTGTCTCGGTGAGGGTCTCCCCATCATCCAGGACCGGACTGGAACAGGCGGCCATTGTCCATGTGGACAGCGGTCTGAGACTGCCGGGGAAAGCGGAGGAAAGGATAAATGTCGACATATATGAAGAAGACATCCATTCAGGCCGTATTGTCCTGATATTCAAGTCCAATCCGGTCCTTCTCGAAGGAAAGCTGACCCTGGACGGAAGCGGCACATGCGACTTCGACAGATACATAGACGGGGAACTCGGCACTGTCACGGTACCTTCCGGGAGGACGCTCCGCCTGGAGTTCGGGGAGGGGGAAGACCCGTGGATGCAGGCGCTCGAGACCGGACGCGCCGGGACGGACGGGGAATCCAGGACATACCGCATAACGGGAGGATGGAAACCCAATGACCCGAAGGCAGACGGACGGATACAGGAAGGGAGGATAGTGATATCCGGACCTGACGGAAGCGGACAGGAATCCTATACCATACGCAGGAGGAACTGGGGCCTGCCTGTAGTTAAAATCGGACAGACATGGTGGTGCAAGTACAACCTGCGGGGCAATGTAAAGGAATTCAACGACCAGATAACCTGCAACATAGACCCGGCCGCAGACGACAAGGTGGCAGAAATGCTTGCCTCCGAGACGGAAAGCGTCCTGCTGGAGCTCATGGGCGACCAGTACCAGGGCGGGAATCCGGACGGGCTGCCCCTCAGACACGACGGCTCGGCCTTCTACCATGAAGGGATGAAGGCGTCCGCGCAGAATTTCGGGACGGTGGACCCGGAAAGCATGGCTCCCGACGGATACAGGATCCCGGACTATGAGGATTATGCGTTTTTCTCCGCAAGCGACAATTACAATATCGGCGGCACCGGCACAAGGACCTTCCGCAACACCTCCGGAGAAGAACTGACAGTAACGGTGACGGAGCGCCAGGTGGACTTCCTCTGGAACCGCTACGGCACCATAGCCTTCTACGACTTTGAATATGAAGGCAGCCACTGGGTGCTCTACGGTCTGGGGCACCAGTGGAGCACGGCAGCCGGGGACATCGCCAGGATGAACCTCCTGCTGGCCACACACTCCGGCAACGGGAACTCCTGGAACATGGAAGGATATGCCATGTCGGACAGGCCGGGGCAGAACTGGATGAAGTTCACTGCGCACAACAGCACAAAGACCAGGACAATAAGGTGCGTAAAGACACCTGTGGAATATATATATTAACGTGAATTCGATGAATTTAATTCATTAAATTACATCGAATTACCTATTAAGGAACAGGCCTGTGGCCTGTGACAGGGCCCCCAGCGAGGGGGTGGATGGGGGTGGCGCCCCTTAACAAGGGGCTGTCACGAAGTGACTGGGGATTAAGATGGGAAGGCCCCTCAGGGCCGCACCGGAGCGTCAGCAAGGTTTCCGGCAGGGAAACCGAAGCAGTGGAGGTGCCGGCGGAGCGAAGCACAGCCGCATGCCCCGCCGGGGCTGTCACCGTCAGGTGACTGGGGGTAGACAGACAGGATTTCTGTGTAAGAAATCCGGTCAAAAATGATAAAATATTGATTTTTAAGATAATACTGTTAAACATAAATTCGTCGAACTGACGTTATATGAATAAATCAAAATACAATGAAAACATTTATCAGAACATCTATCGTACTGGCAGCCGGGGTCGCCGCGCTTGCCTGCTCAAAGACAGAGACAAGCCCTCCGCCGGCTACGGAAGGGACAATACGTGTAAAGGCGGAATTCCCGGACTACTCCGGGCCGGGACATGCCCTGAAGGGCGAGACAGAAGTGACGGACATGCAGGCCTGCATCTTCGAAGACGGCGTCATGACACATATTTTCAAGGGCCTCGAACCGGGGAACGGCACCTACGACCTGCAGGTCGGACGGCTCGCCGGGACTCTCTATCTGCTGGCCAACACTGACGGGCTTGTGGACCTTGAAGGGCTGAAAGGCGAAGGCATCACGGAAGACAAGTGGCTCGGAACGGCCATAGGAGGGAAAGACGGCGGCCCTGTGCACTTCTTCACAGGAAGCGTGGCTCTCGGGGACAGGCCTCTGGCAGACATCCCTGTGTCCCTCAAAAGGGGAATCGCGAGATTCGACCTGAAAATAAAGACAGCAGGAGAGGCTTCAGTGAGCAGGATAGCGCTCAGGAACGCGGCCGGCACCGCATACCTTTTCCCGGGGCAGCAGACCCTGTCCCCCGCAGATGCACCGCGTGAAGACATCGAGGCGTCATTCGGCACACCCGTCACCGGCGACAGGGATGCTGTGATGTACGCCTATGAACAGGCGAACCAGGGCATCGAGATACATGTGGATGCCGTCATAGACGGAAGACCTGTCAGCCTGAAGGAAAACCTGGAAGGGGACATAGAAAGGAACAAGATATATACTGTGACTGTACGTAAGGACAAGATAGACGTGAGCCTGGAGGTCTCTTTTGAAGACTGGGAAGAAGGGAGCGACACTGAACTTGTCCCGCAATCTGAAGAAATATGAGAAAGACATTCGGGATAAGGATATTGTCCCCGGCAGCGGTACTGGCGGCATACGCCCTGACCTCATGCTCGGTGACACCGGCCGATATGCCTGACACGGGCGCGGCAGGACGCGCAGTCGAGGTGCGCCTGTCCGGATACGGCACATCCGCAGGACAGGAGGCCCCTGCCGCGGAGGACCTGCAGGACATTGCGGGATTTCTGTTCGAGGACGGGGTGTTCGTCTCGGAAACAGGTCCGTTCACGAAAGACGGGGACCTGTACAGGACAGAAGTGGACAGTAAGTCGGGGACGCTGTATATAGTCGCCGGACCTTCCGGATGGCCCGGTGCGGCCGCGCCGGGGAAAGGCATGACAGAAGATATGTGGAAAGAGACAGTGGTTTCTTCATCCGGAGGGAAGGCATGCACATTCTTCACCGGTGAAGCCGTCCTTTCCTCAACCGGGCAGGCCGGAGCGCCTGTGCAGACGTCACTGGTACGCGGCGTGGCAAGGTTCGACATGAGGATTGCAGTGGCCGGGGAAGCCCTTGTGCACGGGATTACGCTTGAAAACGTCATTCAAGACGCATACCTCCTCCCTTCCGGGGAAGTACGTTCCCCGGACAATGCCGGGAAAGCCGACATGGTGTTTTCCCCTCAGGAGCCCCTGGATACGGACACTGAAGCCGTGGCCACCGTCTATGAGCAGGACAACCCGGACCTGAAGGTAAAGCTCGACGCTACGGTGGACGGGGAAAGGCTCACGCTCGGGGCGGACCTCCCGGACAAGATCCGCAGAAATACGGTCTACAGTATCACCCTGCGCAAAGGCACTTCCGATGCGCCCGTCCGTCTGGAAGTGCTTGAATGGTCTGACGGAGGTACATCGGACATGGTACCCGACAGGGAAGCGGCGCTGGCGGTGGACCTCTCCAGGTCTGTAATCCCGGACGGAGTGGCCGTATCGCAGGACAGGACGGCACTCACACTGCCGCATGTCCAGACCGGCATGACTCTGGCCATAGACTGCGACGACGAGCTTGAAATCGCATCCGTCGACGGAGGCAGCCTTCTGGAAATCACCCCATTGTCCGGAGAAGGGATGAACATGTTCTCTGTCCGGAAAGGTCTTTATGCCCCTGGAGACAAGCAGGCTTCGGCCACTGTGACATTCCGCAGGAAAGGCTTCTCCAACGTATATCCGGACGACCGCATCACACTGGAGCTGTCTGCCAACCCGACCGCACTTGAAGGCAGGATCGGGTTCGGTGAGGGGGTCTACACCTATGACTTCGGCACGTATGCGGACAATGAATTCGGTGTGTTCCGTCTCCCGGAAGGGAAACTCTTGTCCATAGAATTCGACGAAGGGGAAGACGAATGGATGAAGGCGGAGGAGGTGCCGGGAGAAGATGGGGCTTACCGGATTCTGGGAGGATGGAGGCCCAACGACCCTACAGCGGACGGGCGGAGCCAGAGCGCCAGGATAGTCATCTGCGGGCAGGACGGCTCCGGAAGGGAGGAATACACCGTCATAAGGAAGAACTACGGCCTGCCGGTAGTGTGGATGCACGGGGTATGGTGGTGCAAGTACAATTCAATGGGCGACTCCCGCAGCTTCGGAGACCAGATACTCTCATCCGACGACCCTGCCGCAAAGGCCGGACTTACACTGTTCGAATACCTGACATCATGCTCCGGAGAGGAGTACGCCAGGCTCTGGGGCTGGGCATACCAGGGAGACAGCGGCAAAGGCATGCGCGTAGTGGAGCTGGACGGGAAAGCCGTGATGGAAGGATTCACGACAGGAAGCAAGGTAAACATAAACAGGCTTCCCGCCGATGCGCTCTCCCCTGACGGATACGAACTTCCGTCAATGGAGGAATTCAACCGGATCTTCGACGCGACGGACTATGTATGGGTGATGTGGAACGGGACACACACGCTGAAGACCCCGTGGGAGGGGCACTCGAAAATCATCCGCGAGCAGAGGAGGAAGGGCAGCATCAATGTAGGGACGATGACGCTTTCGAACATTATCTATATAGCGATGCGCTCGCCTGACTTCCCGGACAACGAGCCTCTCGTGTGGTACGGGCCGGGAGCGCAGTGGAACGCCGACGGGATACAGCACGCGGGGCACTACAACAATATGCTTTTCAGCGTATTTTCCCCGGAGGGTTCAGGATGGTACATTGCCGGAGGCATGGAAAACCTGTACCTGCACAAGAACGGCGCGGGGAACAATGACACCCGCATCCTGAGGTTCAGGAAGTCAGATGTGGAGTATATATATTGAGGAGCTCAGTTGCCGATGTCCTTGCTGCCGGTCCAGTGCGGTGTGCCGTCGGCGGCTTCCACCCTGGACTCGATGCGGTCCGGAAGGTTGTGGAAAAGGTCGAACCCTGTGAGGGCCTCGATGGAATCGATGGTGGCTGTCTCCACATTGCCCCTCTGGTCGAAGATATATCCTATCGCTGTCCACCCGGTTTCGGGGTCATTGCGCAGCAGGGCCTTGAACAGCTTGAACGGCACCGCTATATCAGCTTCCATGCCCACATGGGACGGGATCCCCTTCCCTCCCTTGCCTACAGAGGAGCGGACGATGCCTCCTACCACATAGACAGTCGTGCCAGGGTACTGCTTCTGTGCCCAGGCGCGGCTTTTCTCTTCGACATCGTTCCAGGAATTGTGGTTCAGGGCCACGCTCATGGGGCAGATGTTGCTCATGTAGAAGCAGGTCTTCATGGCCGTGTGGCTCCAGCGGTTGTCCGCCGCAGGGCAGATGTGGCCGCGCTCGTAGCGGTACTCCTTGTAGTTGTACTGCCTGTCGGGGCAGCCTTTTATCGCCGGGTCGGGGACAAACGCGTCGGAGTCCGGCCTGGCGGCCACCTTGCTGTCAAGGCGCTCCTTGGTGAGAATCCACGCCACCCAGTTCGGGATGCGGAGCTGCGGGTTGAACGATACCGTATATGCTTCCCTGCGGACTACCTTCTCCTGCCCTTTGGCCTGAGCGAAAGCAGGGAGCTCGTACATGTCGGCCCAGCGGCGTCCGTCAGATGACTCGACAGCCTGGGCGCGGGCCGGGGCGGCCAATGCAGACGAGAGCAGCACTGCCGTGACAGCAGCGGCCGCTTCCGGAGTGGCCTTGCAGCGTATCCATGTGAGTTTCTTCCAGATGTATTCCAGCGGACCCTGCCTGTGCGCCGAGAGCCATTTCCGGCTGAACCAGAACTGCACGGCAAGTATGAGCACGGCTATCAGCAGGCATGCCGTGGCACCTGTGTCATCGTAGAGGGAAAGCCCGTAGCCATAATAGATTGTGCCCCCGATGACGGACTGGCCGATATAGTTGGTAAGGCTCATCCTCCCGTAAGGTATGGCGGCGCGCTGGAAGCGGTAGCCGTCCGCCCTGTTCCACAGCAGGATGAAAAGCGACACCCAGAATCCGGTAAAGAAAAGGCTTGTGAGCGAATAGATTATGAGGTCCAGACTCGCATCGGCCCCCGGCTCCACCTGTGATTTCACGAGATACATGAGGGCCGTGGCAGGGATGCTGACGGCAAGGACTCTTTTCCAGAATGCGCTCTGCCGTTCACTTTTCTCGAAAAGGCCCCTGCGTCCGAGCAGCATGCCGCTGATGAAAAGGCCGAGAACCATGAAGACGCGCCCTGCGCCTATCTGCCACAGGTTGGTATAAAGCTGCCCGTCAGTGAGGTTGGAGGCCACAGCCTGAAGGAAATTCCCTTCCTCCAGGACCCGGCACGAGCGCTCGGCATACGGGAGGAACGCGGTCTGCATGGTGGAGACATAGTCGGGATTGAAGCATCTGTATATTACCTTCCCTATCTCCACAGGCTGCAGGAAACATATCACGGCTATGGCCAGCAGCGCCTTGTCCCCCAGGCGGCAGAGCAGCGGCAGGACCAGCCCCACGGCGGCATAGAGCATGAGGATGTCCCCGTTGTAGAACACAGAGTGCAGCTGAGCGAAAAGCATCAGGAGAAGCATACGCCAGACAAACCTGAGCCTGAAATCCTCTCCCCTGGCAGCCGCGTTACGCATCTGGATATAGAAGCTGAAGCCGAACAGAAGCGAAAAGATGGAGTACGCCTTCCCCGCAAAAAGGAAGAAGACGGACTTCATCACCGCCGAATCCACGGAAGCAAGCCACTGCGGGGTGCTGTCCGGTGTACCTATAAGGTTATAATGTTCAAGGTTATGCAGCAGCACTATCGCCATCAGGGCGAAGCCCCTGAGGGCATCCACCACATCGAGCCTTCTGCTGCCGGTCACAGTAGGGGCCATAGGCATTCAACCGATTCAGAACTCGAAGCTCTCGATCTTCATCTGAGCCATGGACTCTATCTCAGGCACAAGGGTGGTGAAATGCGCCGACTTCTGGTGCACATCCAGCGCAGCCGCGTCGCTCCACGTCTCGCAGATCATCAGCACATCCGGCCTGGTCTGGCTCGCGAATATGTCGTATGCTATGCAGCCCTTGTCCTCCAGAGAACTGGCCACCAATTTCTTCGCTGTCTCAATTACAGCCTCGCGGTTACTCTCGTCCACCTTGATGAATACATTCAGTCTTATCATGATAGTATGGGATTTTGATTCGGGGACAAAAATAAGAATATACGGGAAATCCAGTACAGGATCCGGGTATTTTTGTAGATATTTTTCTTCGCCTATGCCAACTTGCCGGTTTCATGGTCAATCCGTATTTCCGCCCGAACTCTAAAACGAAAATGACAGTCCACTCGACCTTATCTTTAATGTTATAATCCATTTTCCGACAAGTATAGCTGTACAAAATTACTTAATTTGCACAAGAAGTGAAAATTTCAGTCATGGACGGCCATTCTCCACGATCCACCTGTCGATATTCCTTGTCGTTGACGAGAAGTTCACACCGATGATGTAGACTTTGCGGGAGTCCTTGGCGAACGGCAGGGCGTACTGCTTCTCCTCTATCTGGGCGATGGCCTGCTCAGCGCTCCCGTCGAGCTTGAACTCCATGATGTAGACGTATCCGGATGTCTGGAGCACGAGGTCGATGCGGCCCCTGGGAAGTGTGGTACTCGACCTGGGTGTAGAGGCCGGCCAGGCGGAAGACGATGAACAGTACGTTCTGGTAGTGCAGCTCGATGTCCTTTGCCATTTCGTACGGGCAGTCGGCGAGGAACGCCTGCAGGCGCTTCATGAAGCTGTCGATGTCCCCGTTTTTCACATCGGAGATGAACTCCCAGATGGCGAATCCGCTTTCAGCCTCCTCCACAGGAGTGTAGTAAGGCAGCAAGAAGTCCATGAACCCTTCCTCGACCTCACGGTTCGGGAATCCCAGTTCGTAGATCCGCGGCTCGGGGATGAATCCCTTGATGGTGAGGTATCCGCTCTGGTAGATCACCGGGATCGGGTTCGTGGATGAGGCTACTATGCTGTCGAGCACCCTTGAGGTGGTCTTGGTGTGCGCCATCTTGTACAGGTCGTATTTGTGGAGCTTCAGCAGCTCCACGAGGTAAGTCGGCGTACCGGTCTCGAACCAGTACCGTCCGTAAGCCTTCTTCGCGAAAGTGTTGAGTATGCTGAACGGGTTGTACAGCCCGATGGAGTTCTCGCAGAAATGGTAGCCGTCGTAGTCCTCCTTCAGCTGTGCGCAGGCCTGGTCGTAGCTCTGTCCGTTTGCGGCGGCCAGTTCGCGGATGTCTTCGCTGAAATTGTCCTGGAGCTCCTTTTCTGTGATGCCGCAGATGTCGATGTACCTGTTGTCCCTGGAGATGTCATCCAGGTTGTTAAGGTCGCTGAACACGCTGATCTTCCCGAACTTGGTCACACCGGTGAGGAGGGCGAACTTGATGTATCCGTCCATTGTTTTCAAGACTCCGTAGAAAGGTTTGAGGGTATTGCGGAATCTGTTCTGGAGCTCCGGTTTGGCTATTGCCTGAAGCAGAGGTTTGTCATATTCGTCCACCAGAATTACAGTTCTCATTCCAGTCTTCAGACATGCCCTTTTTACGACCCCGGCAAATCTCAATGACAGAGGGACACCTCTGCCGGGTCACTTCCGTACAGAGATTCCCATTCTACCAGGTTCCTGTTAAGTATGTCATTCAGGCTGTCTTCAGTATCGAATTTTTCTATATTCAGGTCCAGATGCAGCACAGGATACCGCTTCCACTCTTTTTCCAGCGCCTCGATAGCAAGCCCCCCGAACAGCTCCTTCTTTCCCTGGAAATAGGCCTCCAATGTGCTGATGAGCATACTTTTCCCGAATCTCCGCGGGCGGCTCAGGAAATAATAGCTCCCGGTCTTGACAAGTTCATATATCTTCTCTGTCTTGTCTATGTAACAGTACCCGTCTTTACGGAGTTTCTCGAAATTCTGTATTCCTACCGGATATAACTTTCCCATATCTGCTGACTTCAGTTTTCGACAGTCAAAAATAGCAATTAATTCGGTTATACACAGAAATCCTGCATATATTCTCAATATCTTTGTGCCGGGCCATTGTATGCCGCATTAAGAAAGATTGACTTATGAAAACGTGAATTCGATGAATTTAATTCATTAAAATAAACTGCAAGCCGAGAGCAGAGGACGAACTTGTTCGGACTATGCCGAGGCGCAGCGTGATTGTAAACAAAGTTTAAATTACATCGAATTACCTATTAA
>JADIMB010000105.1 GCA_017694995.1 Candidatus Cryptobacteroides faecavium
CCTCATTCATTTTCACCATGTGCAGGTCAGGACCCAGGGTCAGATGATACCCTGCTCAAGCATGGCATGTGCGACTTTCATGAAGCCTGCCACATTGGCGCCTTTCACATAATTGATATAGCCGTCAGCCTCCTTGCCGTGCTCCACACAGGCGTGGTGGATATTGGCCATAATCTCATGCAGCTTCTTGTCCACTTCCTCGGCGCTCCAGCTGATATGCATGGCGTTCTGGGTCATTTCAAGTCCGGAAGTAGCCACTCCGCCGGCATTGACGGCCTTTCCAGGGGCGAACATTATCTTGGCCTTCTGGAATGCCGCTATGGCCTCAGGCGTACATCCCATATTGGAGACCTCCGCGCAGCACCATGTGCCGTTCTTGATAAGCTCCTCTGCATCTGCCCCGGTCATTTCATTCTGGAATGCACAAGGCATGGCGATGTCGCACTTGATGCTCCAGGCTTTCTTGCCAGGGTAGAATGTGGCGGACGGGAACTTCTCCGCAAACGGGGCCACCACATCGTTGTTTGAAGCCCTGAGCTCGAGCATATAGGCAATCTTCTCCTCGTTCATGCCTTCAGGGTCATAGATTGCCCCGTCCGGGCCGGAAATTGCTACAACCTTGGCGCCCAGCTGTGTAGCCTTGGTTGCTGCACCCCATGCCACGTTGCCGAAACCGGATATTGCCACTGTCTTGCCCTTTATGTCCTTCCCCTGGAGATGAAGCATGTGCTGCACGAAATACACGGCACCGAAGCCTGTAGCCTCCGGACGGATAAGGGAGCCTCCGTAGGTAAGTCCTTTTCCTGTAAGCACGCCGGTATGCTCGCGCGCGAGCTTCTTGTACATCCCGAACAGGAAGCCTATCTCGCGGCCTCCCACGCCGATGTCACCTGCAGGCACATCTGTATCAGGGCCGATGTTCCTCCACAGTTCAAGCATGAAGGCCTGGCAGAAACGCATGATCTCCGCGTCGGACTTGCCCTTAGGGTTGAAATCCGAACCGCCCTTTCCGCCGCCCATAGGCAGTGTAGTCAGGGCGTTCTTGAAAGTCTGCTCGAAGCCCAGGAACTTAAGGATGGAGAGATTGACAGAAGGGTGGAAACGCAGACCGCCCTTGTAAGGCCCGATGGCGTTGTTGAACTGTACGCGGTAGCCTGTATTGGTCTGTATCTCGCCGTTGTCGTCCACCCATGTCACCTTGAAAGTGAAAATCCTGTCCGGCTCCACAATCCTCTCGACAATCTTGGCTGCCTCGAACTCGGGATGCCTGTTATATTCCTCCTCTACTGTCTCCAAAACTTCCCGTACAGCCTGAAGGTACTCTTTTTCAGTGCCGTACTTGGCCTGGAGACGGGCCATGATTTCATTAGTGTTCATAATATTAATGTTATTAAAAGTGATACCTTATCATTTCAAAAACTCTCTTCTCATGATTTCCCCGGTAAAGGCAGGACAAACTCAACGCAGATATTGTCCGCCATCCCCGCCTTTACACCTCCCATGTCGCGCCGCTGCGCAAGAGGTCATCCACACAATGTATATGCGACTTCTCGCTCACCTGCTCGGCCTGCATCCTGACGCCTCCGTCGTACGTGACATCGGCGACATCACGGATTACACCCAGGGCCACAGGATATTCCGGATATTTCATATCGGCAAGCATCATGTGTATACCTATATTGTCAGTGTGGGCATCATGAGTAAGGATATCGTCTTCTGTGATGCCTTTCTCCCCTATTGTCACGACCTTGAGACGGAGCCCGTCCAGGACGAGCCCCTTGTCCCTGTTCTTCCCGAAAATCATTTTCTGCCCATGCCGCAGGACAATCGTCCTGTCCGCCCTGTGCTCGCGGTCAGATATGGCGGAATGAGCTCCGTCATTGAAAATCACGCAGTTGGTAAGCATCTCCATGACTGATGTGCCGTTGTGCGAGGCTGCCGCCACCATGATTTCCTCGTTGAGTTTGAGCTCGGAGTCAAGCCCTCGGGCAAAGAAAGTGCCTTTTGCACCCAGCACCAGGCTGCCAGGGTTGAAAGGATGCTCGACTGTACCGTACGGGGAAGTCTTGGTGATGGCCCCGAACTTCGATGTAGGGGAATACTGCCCTTTGGTCAGACCGTATATCTGGTTGTTGAACAGGATGATGTTTATGTCGACATTCCTTCTTATGGCATGGATGAAGTGGTTTCCGCCGATGGCGAGGGCGTCCCCGTCACCGCAGGCCTGCCAGACCGTAAGGGAAGGGTTGGCGACCTTTATCCCCGTGGAAATGGCCGTAGCCCTTCCGTGAATGCTGTGGAATCCGTATGTGTTCATGTAGTATGGCAGTCTGGACGAACATCCGATTCCGGACACCACTACATAGCGCTCCTGTTCATACCCTAGAATCTCCGCCACGCGCGGCATTGCACGCTGCAGGGCGGCAAGTACCGCATGGTCACCGCAACCGGGACACCATCTCACTTCCTGGTCGCTCTTGAAATCCTGAAATGTGTACTTTCCCATTTTTACAAGCTGAAGTTAATGGCTGAGACAAGCTCCTGGACAAGGAATGGCTGGCCTTGCACTTTATTGTACTGCAGATATTTATGTTTCGGAAGGACATTTCTGAGATACCCGGCGAACTGTCCGCTGTTGAGTTCGCATACAAGTATCTTCTCGAAGCTCTTGAATACTTCCCTGGTATTTCCCGGAAGAGGGTTTATGAAGTCAAAGTGCGCATAGCTCACCTCCTTGCCTGAAGCCCTGACCTGGGAGACAGCCGAAAACAGGTGGCCGTACGTGCCTCCCCACCCGACCACCAGCAGTTTGCCGGAGGACGGACCGTTCACTTTAAGCTCCGGGATATAGTCCGCCAGCCTGGCCACTTTCTCGGCGCGTTCCCGGACCATAGTGGCATGGTTAACAGGGTCAGAGGAAAGGACACCCTGATGGTTTTTCTCAAGTCCCCCGACTCTGTGCTCGAATCCCTGCTGTCCAGGCACTGCCCATCTGCGTGCCATCGTCTTCGGATCTCTTTCAAACGGAAAGAACGGCCCTGTGAGCTTGTCTGCGAACGGAGGTTTTATCTGAGGATAGTCCGCCATTGAAGGTATGCGCCACGGCTCGGAACCGTTGCCCAGGAATCCTTCTGAAAGCAGGATGACAGGCATCATGTGCTCAAGAGCAAGTTTTGCGGCCGTGAAAGCGGCATCGAAGCAATGTGCAGGGGAATGGGCCGCCATCACTGCTACAGGGCACTCTCCGTTACGCCCGTAAAGAGCCTGGCTCAGGTCTGTCTGCTCCGTCTTGGTCGGGATGCCTGTGGACGGGCCGGCCCTCTGCACATCTACCACCACCAGAGGGAGCTCGGTCATGACAGCCAGTCCCAGCGCCTCGGACTTAAGTGAAAGTCCAGGGCCGGAAGTGGTGGTGACAGCGAGGTCCCCGGCGAAAGAAGCCCCTATGGCCGTACATATCCCGGCTATCTCGTCCTCCGCCTGGAGAGTGGTACAGTTCAGGCTCTTGTGCAGGGCAAGCTCCTCAAGTATAGCGGTCGCGGGAGTTATAGGATAGGAACCGCAGAAAAGCGGTCTGCCGGATTTCTCTGAAGCGGCGAGCAGCCCCCAGGCGATCGCCTGGTTGCCTGTGATGTTCCTGTAGAGGCCCTTCTTCTTGTGTGCCGGCTCCACCACATAGGTGTTCGGTATAGCCTGGATATTGGCGGCATAGTTGTAGCCGTCGCTCACCACCTTCTCATTGGCCTGGATAAGCTCCGGATGCTTCTTCCTGAATTTTTTCTCCAGATAACTGTGGATATATTCCACAGGACGGCTGTAAATGAAGCATGCCATGCCGAGCGCGAACATATTCTTGCACTTGTGCACAGCCTTGATATCCAGTCCGCTGTCCTTCAGGCTCTCCTCAGTAAGGGATGTAATGGCGGCAGGTATTATCACCCTGTCGGAAATATTGAGCTCTTCGACCGGGTCACCGGTAAAGCCCGCCTTCTTAAGGCCCTGCTCGTCAAACGTGTCGGCATCGAGAATCACCATTGCCGTACGCTTGAGCCATTTGGCGTTTGCCTTCAGTGCAGCAGGATTCATGGCCACCAGCAGGTCGCAATAGTCACCGGGGGTATTCACATCTTCACACCCGATGTGCACCTGGAAGCCGGAGACACCGGAAACCGTACCGTGCGGAGCCCTGATTTCAGCCGGGAAATCGGGGAATGTGGACAACCCGTTTCCATAGACGGCCGACATATTCGCGAAAAGAGATCCGGTGAGCTGCATTCCATCTCCCGAATCTCCAGCAAATCTAATAACAACATCCGTAGTATCAATTACCTTGTGTTGCATGTCGATTAAAATCTATAATCAAATATTGGTTAAAAGCATACAAATGTAATAAAATTTCACAATGTTGTTTAGAATCTGTTGTAATTTTTTCCGAAAATTCTCCAGCGGAGCCGTCATGCGGGCCCCATCCCTCCTGCGCTGTACGGACAGCGGCTGCACAAGCCCTCTACGGCATCTCCCGGGGGACGGCTATGCATAACTGTGCAGACCTCCGAGGAAGAAATTGACGCCGAAATATGTGATGATCACGCACAGGAAGGCGATGATGCAGAACCAGTGGAAGAACACCGGGTTCCGGAACACCCTGAGCGACCGGCCGTGCAGGGCGAAGGCATATACAAGCAGGGTGATCAGCGCCCAGACCTCCTTGGGGTCCCATGCCCAGTAGCGTCCCCACGAGACATTGGCCCAGACAGCCCCGAGGAATGTGCCGGCGGCAAGGAGGAAGACCGCCGGATAGAGGATGACAAGGGAAAGGTCGGCGGAACGCCCCATGTCATAATCTTTGGCGTGTCCCTGCCTGCCCGGCCGGAGCCCGCGCCCGGCAAGCGACATCGCGCTGTTAAGCATCGCCAGGCCCAGCAGAGTGTACGAGAGCATCATGCAGGCTACATGGACCGAAAGGAGCGGGGAAGAAAGCACAGGCATCAGATGCGTTATCTGCGGGTCCGACTCCCCTATCGACGCCACCAGCAGGGAGAATCCGCACAGCAGGAACCCCATAGGCAGCACCAGCGGGAACCGCCGGGCCGGAATGACGGTGAGAAGCATCGAAATCCATGACATGGTCATCATGGTCTCGAAACCGTTCGACATCGGGATGTGGCCTGAGACTCTCCAGCGGAGGGCAAGGATGACGGTGAGATAGAGAAGAAGCAGGGCCGAAAGCAGATGTGCGGCACGGCAGATGACAGTATGCAGGGGCCGTCTGGAGACTCTCCCGCCTCCCGCAGAGCGAGCGGGACACGAACTTGCACTGCCCCGCAGATGTCCTGAAATACAGAAAAACACAAAGAGCAGCAGCCCGGCGGAGAGACAGGCCATCGCCAGAGCCTTCGGTCTGTCTATACTATTATATATAATTTCGGCCCTGACTCGTCCCACAGACGGGAGGACATCCGGGACGGACTTGACCTGATGCTCGCGGATCTTGGCGAATATCCCTTTCACCCAGTCGAAGTCCTTTTTCATGAGCCCCTCCCCCGCAAGGCTCATAACCTTGCGCACAAACAGCCACTGCGCCGGATCCATTTCCGCAGGCAGCCTGTCGACAGAGGAATACCACGAGACCTTCCCGTCGCAGGTGAACGGGAAAATCCTGAGCAGGGAGCCTGTGCACACAAGCCTTATGCTCTCCTCCCGGTCCCTGGCCTTCATGGCGGCCTTCTGGCTTGACGGGCTGTCTTCCATATCCAGAGTACCATACCACTGGTCGGCATAGAAAATCCACCCTGTAAGCACCTGCTCGCATGTAAGGCCGCGCCAGGAGGGCCGGCCGTAAAGTTTCATGGTAAAATCACGGGCGAGGGTCTGCATGGGACATACACGGTCGTTGTAATAGACGAATATCCTGCCGTATTCAGATGCCACATCCTCGGGAAGATGCTTCGGGAGCTCCGTGCCGTTTTTCGGGGAAGCCGAGGCATCGGCGGGGGACAGGACAAGGCACAGGATGACTGGCACAGCAGCGGCCGCGCTTCCGCACAGACGCCTCAACGCAGCCCTGAAGCCGCTGTCCCTGCGGAAGAAGAACCCTGTCATCGAGAGCAGCAGGAGCGCATATCCCGCATAAGTCACGGCAACCCCGGCCGGGTCATGGCTGACAGCTATCGTGGAGCCGCCGCCGTCATCGTCATAGGAGGCCTGGTAGAACCTGTATCCCCCGTATCTGAATATCCTGTTCATCGACACCGTGGCTGAAATGCCCTCCGTACCGTGGCGGACACTCTCTCCGTCATGCACCACGCCAGGCATGATATGCAGCGTGCTGATATAGTCCTTTGGGGCGTCGGAGCCAGGGTAGTATTCCACCTTGAAGTCCGAGAGCGACACGGAAAACGGGAGTTCCGACATGCTTCCGTCCTCCCGGACAAAGGCCGTCGCCGCCGGATCGCCTTTCCTGAAGTGCACCGCCCCGGAGTCCCCTGACAGATGAGTAGTCAGCGCCCCGGCAAGTATCAGGATAAAAGACAGATGGATACATACCGTAGAAAGCGGAATATCCCTGAAGGCCCTGCCTTTCACAAGCCTGAAATATACATACACAATACCGGAAGCCGCCGCCAGCGCCCACATCGCGATGAACACCGGCGAATGATATGCCCATTTCATGACGGCATCGGTCCCGTGGAATTTCTCCAGGACCGACGCCACCGCCATATAGACTGTCAGCAGGGCGACAAGGCCGAATGACAGGTATTTGCAGATTTTCAAAACCATATTTAACGTCAGTTCGACGAATTAATGTTTAATAATGTTATCCTAAAATCAATATCTTTTCTTTTTTGACTGGAATTCGTCATACTGACGTTAAAGGGATTTCCTCCGGAAATCCTGTCTGTCAACCCCCAGTCACCTGACGGTGACAGCCCCGGTGGGGCATGCGGCTGCGCTTCGCTGCGCCGGCACCTTCACTGCTTCGGTTTCCCTGCCGGGAGCCTTGCTGACGTTCCGGTGCGGCCCTGAACCCTGGCGCATAACGATTTAAAGACAATATACTATAAATCAATCATTTGCCATTCTCACTGCCTGCTCCAGACCCTGTTCTCAAACCACCCTGAAGCACCCCACAATACACATAAACAATTGACAACAAACACTTTAGCATCAAAGCAACGTGCGCCCGAGTCCGAACTGTCCCCCTCTCTGCTCTAACTCATGTAATAATGCAGACAACCATTGCGCAATAACACTGGAGTAAATGACTTAGCCCGGATTCCGAAAATAACGCATCAGTTTGCAATTATGACACACCGTCGTTTATCAATGCCATCAAATGGCATTGATAAACTCTACCACAGCATCCCTTTCCTCCTTAGAAAGCTCACGGAAAGCCTCCACCGACTCCCGGGCATCGCTGTCCGCGCTCCCATGCCACATGATGGCCTCAATCACATTCCGCGCACGACAGTCATGCAGACGGTCCTGGTGTCCGGAGCAGACCAGAGAAAGCCCGCGTCCCCAAAGCGGGGTAGTGCGGCACCACTCGCCCCTTATGTCATTGACCATGAACAGCCTGTGCTGCATCATGTCACTGTAGGGCCATATCGTCTGCTTAGGATACCGTGGAAGCTCGTCCCCCTTGAAAAACTTGTTGGGGTCGTTGTAGTTGTCCGGGCCGGTCTTCCACGACGGCCTGTGGCACGAAGCGCACCCGATCTGACGGAAAAGCTGACGTCCGAGCTGCACTTGCGGGTCGTCCAGGTTCCGCGCTGCAGGTACGGCAAGCCCCCTGTGCCAAATCATAAGGTTCGTATATTCCTCATCAGTCATCTCCACAGGAAGGTCCTGGCTCATCAGGAAGCTGTAGATGTCCTGCTCGACATTGCCCGTATTCCACTTGTCCGCATAGTCAGGGAAATAGGTATCGATGAAATGGTAGAACCCTTCCTGGACATCAGGGTCCTGTGACGCCGTGGTGGCATAGGCCGAAGTCATATAATGGTAGCGGCGGTCGGAACGGGTGACATTGGTGATGTTCCATATCGCATTGGCACCGGGGCCGTCCTGGAGGGCACCGCGGCTAAGGGCGTATGTGAAACGGTACGGATGCTGCTCTCCGTCACCCTGGACGGTGTTGGAATACTGCTTCACCCATTCCCCGTCCTTGAAGAAGGCATCGTTCACAAGATCCTTCCCGGTCTGTTTCTCGACAGCCTCGAGTTTCGCATACTGAAGTTTCAGGGAATCGTCCGGGATGGCATCCAGAAGCCCGCTCCCGTAAATGCCGATTGTGGACTCGAGGCGGATGCCGACTTCGCTCACGTCCAGGTCGACTGTCTGTCCGTTCCTGCTGGCCTGGACAGGCACATAGTAGGCATCGGCAGGGATGGTCACCTCCGGATATATCAGGCTGTAAGTCTCCCCGTCAGGGAACTTGTTCCCCCATTCGTCGGTATAGTCGAGCCAGCTGATGGTGATTTTCTCCTCGTCAAGAGGGGCCTTGAACGGGGCTATGGCCTGGGTCTGCGGCATACCGGTAAGGGATGTCAGATATGCATTCGTCTGCTTGTCATAGAGGACCAGCAGATAGCCGTTGCCCATCTCGTCATAACGGTAGGATGTCGTCCTCTTCCCGTGCCCGTACCCCGGATGGCACATCAGGCACGAAGTCCTGAGGTAGAGGGGGCCGAGGCCGTCGAACGGCTCGGATGTAGGGCCGAAATTGTGCTCGAAGATCAGCTCCCCGTGCTTGAACTCCTGTTCCAGACCGGCATTCTCGACAGCGGGGGTCGGGTCCTCGAAGGCGGAGGCGGAAACATTGAACGTGGTGCCAAGCTCGCCTCCCGCATAAGTCTCTATGCTGATCCATTCCGGAACCGGGTCCGGTACATTGTCAGGGTCATTCCTGTTCACGTCACATGCGGCCAGGCACAGGGCCGCCGGCAATAAGGTGATAATCAGTTTAGTCTTCATATACATTGTCATGATTTTCAGTTGTCATTAAAAAGTCATGGAGACAGGCGTCAGCCACCCGTCTCCCTGAAAAGAACCTGTTATATCCGTCACTCGGAGAGCGCGTTCCCGGCCAGGGTCAGGCAGTTGTCAAGTACCTGGATTGCCTCGATCGCCGCTCCGGCATTGTCATTGCCGTAATTTTCAATGAACGGTTCAGGGATGGCCCTGATAGCGGAAATGGCATTGTCGATGGCATCGGACACCTGGGCCTCAAGCTCCGGGTTGACCTCCTTGAAATATGCACTCAGGGAGTTGGTGCTGTCGTAGTCACCCTCCACTCCGCCGTTCCAGACATTGCGTATGCTGATCATATTGTCCTCGAAATCCACGATAGACTTGTAGCTGTAAGGGGATTCCACATAGTTCGGGTCGCCTCCAGTATAGACCATGCCTATCTTCTGGGACGCCACCTCGTCGGCGATGGTGTTGCATCCCGTGATCATCCACTGCATGGCCACTGTCGCGCTCCTGCAGGAGCTCCCGGCCTGCCCGGCCGCGAGCATGTTCTCCCCGTAGTACATCCCGCCCGTAAGTGTCAGAGGGTACTCGAGCTCGTCGTTAACCTTGGCGAACCGCTCCGGGTTGTGGTCCTCGCCAGCCCAGGCAATCTCCATCTGCCAGCACTTGTTGCGCAGGTCTCCGGCGACAGCCACCGCATAGGTGAGGTAGTCGGAGCATTTCACTCCGGCGTCAGTCCCGTCAAACCAGGAGACATCCCTGTTGCTGCCCTCCCAGAAAAGGACATATTCGATACCGTGGAACCCGAGGAGAGTAGGACCGAGCTTCTCGCCGGCATACACATCCCCGTCTTCACCGCCAAGTCCGGCGATCTGGGCAGAGTTGGTAAGGGCCTCCTTCAGCCCGGTCAGGTCAAGCGGCCAGGTGTCTATGTGAGGGTCGATACCGAAATCAGTGGCCGCACCCCAGAGGAAAGCCTCGCTCTTCTCCCAGTATGCACGTGCGGTAAGGAAGGTCTCGCAGGCCTTGTCAAGGTTCTCCTGCGTAGTGCTGGCCTTCAGAGCCTCAAGGTCAGAGACAAGCTGTTCGGTATAATCCGACAGTCTTGTGTACGTAGGGATTACTGTGTTGTTCACAAATCTGTCAGCGATTCTCATGAATCTCTGGTCACGGGCCGTAAGGTCATCCGTATCAAGACCTCCACGGTCACATGCAGCAAGGCCGGACAGGAGCGCAGCCGCTGCAGTGAAATAAACTAACTTTTTCATTATCAAGGATTATTAAAACAATTTCAGTGTTTGAACATACCGGAGAAGGCTACACCGATGGATATGGAAGGCTCCGGGTTGTAAGGAGTCTTGAGGAAACGGTGTGAATATTCAGCCTTGATGACTATCTCGGGGATAGGGAAATAATTGATACCCGCCGCGATACGGTGTTTGTTGGTCCAGTCGTTCGGGGTCGTGCCCTCCTCCGGGATATAGGAGTCATAGTACTCGTATCTGCCGAAGACATAGAATTTCTGGTCTTTCAGCCTCGGGGACAGGGAGAAGAAATCATAGCCGACCTCCGCGCCTGCGGCGAACGCCGCCCTGCCTACAAGGGAGTGGGCATACGGGGAAGAATCCGTATGGTTGGACGAGGAGTTCATGCTGTTTATGTAGGCCACATCAGAGAGGCGGCCGTAGTCGACGCTTCCGCGCGCGATGATGTTATGGTCATTGTACTCGAAGTCGAAGGCGCCTATAGCCACTGTCCCGCGGACACCTTCATAGCGCGTGGCCGCGTTGGTGGTGATGTCGTTGTTGAAACTGTCCCCGACATATCCGCTCAGCCCCATGCGCAGACCTTTCACCGAATAGTTATCCACGCGGAAAGCCCCTGCAAGCCTGTTTGCCGCCTTGAATTCATACGGGGATGCGGAACCGTCGTGGATCCAGCCGGATGTGGAGAACATCATGGAGTTGAGCCCTGCCACCATCATCAGCTCATAGCGCCACTGGCCTGCCTTTCCCCAGAGGCTGATCCCGGTCTCGTGCCATGTACACGGGATGATGGTGTTCTCCCCTTCCGGCCTGTAGACCGTAAAGAACTGCGTAGGAAGGTGATAAGTGTTGGTAAGTCCGACAGGGACAATGATGTGTCCTGCTTTCAGGTTCAGCTGCGGAAAGAACGTCTTCTGTATCCAGAACTGCTCCAGGGCGACCTCACCGCCCCGCTCTATCTCTTTCTCGAACTCCCCGGCCTCTTCGTTCTCACGCTCGACAGCAGCCTCGACTCCGCCGTGCTCGAACTCTATCTCCATTCCGAGGGTCCAGCCTCTGCCGAAATCATAGCCGAGCATGACCACCACATGCGGGAGGTCGAACCGGCCGTGGCCCTTGGCGTCACGATAGGTCTCAGGGGAGGAATAGATACCGAAATTGTCGCTGTACATATTATATGTATATACAGCCTCACCATACCCTCCGACCGAGAGCCTGTTCAGGAAACCCTTTTTCTTTCCTGAAGGTCCGGATGTCCCGGGATCATCGTCTTTTTCTGGATTGCCGGTGGAAACGGAGGTGGCTCCGGTAACTGCGTCGACATCTGTCTGTGTCTGTGCAAACGTCTGTATGTTAGTCGATAAGGCTAAGAAGGCGATTGCATAAAGAGTTAATTTCAGTTTCATCTTTTGCATCTTCATTTTCCGGATGCAAAAGTACGGCGGCATACAAGATGCGGCAATCCCCAGAAATTGGGAATTACCGCACAATATTAACAAGATATGGGGAAATCAGCGTACTTCAATGTCCAATGAAGCCGGTCTGAGGCCTTTGGCCCTTACTGTGAGTGTAGCCTTGCCGGGAGCATCTCCGGAGCAGACTATGACAGTGAGCATACCGTTGAAGGCAGGCATTACCGGCTTGTGGAAGATATACAGGCAAGTAGGATCCCCATTGGCAGAAGCCCTGTATGATGCCGCACCTGACACGCTGAACACCATTTCCCGGGAATCCGCAGGGCACAGGTTCCCGTCCTTGTCCATTACCTTGACAGTGACATACAGCAGATCCTTGCCGTCAGCATCCAGGAGAGGGAGGCCGCCAGGTGAAGTCTTCTCGACGTAGCTGGGCACAAGTTCTATATGGTGCGGGCGACCTGCTGTCCTGACAGTCTTCTCCGCAGCAGGTCTTCCGTCCTCTCCATAGGCCACCACCTTGATTTCACCAGGCTGGTAGACTGCATCATACCACATAAGCCGGTAGCGTGTCTCCACAGGCTCATTTACGCCTCCGCGGGTGAGATCTTCAGTCACAGCCCCGTCTGAGGCTTCTCCAGGTGACTGCAGGTTTGACTCTATCGGCTCGGACAGACGGAAATCCTTGTATTTCGAAGTTCCACACGCTGCGGTAAAGCCAGAAACGGTCCTTGGGGATGGACGCGAGGTCTATGATGCCGAAGACAGAACTGTGGTTCGGCCACGAGTCCGTGTCATACGGACTTGGCTCTCCGAGATAGTCAAAACCTGTCCATACGAACTGGCCCAGAGTCCAGGCATAATCCTCCGCAAGAGCAAAATCCACATCCGGGATATTGGCCCATGTGCATGCTTCAAGGTCATAGGAAGAACTCTGATGATCAGAGTACTTCGCCCCGTAACGTTTCATGGCAGGCAACTTGTAGACCCCGCGGGAACTTACGGACGAGGCCGTCTCGGAACCGAGGATAAAGCCCTGCGGAAGACTCCGGTATGCTTCCAGATATCTGAACGTGCGGTAGTTGATGCCAGGGATATCGACCATGGCGGCAAATCCGTTGTCCAAGATGCAGTCCACCTGGTCCATGCCGCATGTCACAGGTCGCGTCGGATCTTCCCTGTGGCAGATGTCCTGCAGAAACTTCGCTACCTTATACCCGTCAGGGCTGCATTGCGTAGGGACTTCATTACCTATACTCCACATCATGACGCAAGGGTGGTTCCGGTACTGACGGAGCATATTGACCATATCTTTCTCCGCCCAGGCGCTGAAATGCCGATGATAGCCGTTTGAGCATTTGGCAATGTCCCATTCGTCAAAAGGCTCTATCATCATCATTACACCCAGTTCATCGCACAAGCGGACCAGCTCTGGAGCGGGAAGGTTGTGGGAGGTACGTACTGCATCACATCCCATATCCTTGAGCATCAGCAGCTGATGCCGCAGTGCCGACTCGTTGACAGCCGCCCCGAGAGGACCCAGGTCATGGTGGTTGCACACTCCCTGGAACTTGCGGAGCTCCCCGTTGAGATAAAATCCTTTCTCAGCTATGAACTCCACAGTCCTGATGCCGAACACAGTCTCAAAAGTATCCGCAAGCACAGGAGGGAATGCCCCGTTTTCCGCATAGATGTATATCCCGGTGATAGCCCTGCCCCCGGATACCAGCGGGAAGACTGCGGCAGGTTCTCCAGTCTGACTGCCAGGTCATTGCTGACATCGAACGGCCCGTATATAGCCCAGTCATGAGGGACAGTGACTTCCTCCCAAGACGAATCATCGAATCCCGGAGAGGATGAAGATGCATCCGCCTCGCCCAGATGGAATCACCAGCCTTTCTCCAGAAGGGTTTCAGTGCGCTGGGCAAAAGCATTGCAGCATAGCATCAGCGCAGCAGCAATGGAAACAAAGACTCTGCTATTCATGTACATTTATCTTCATGCGCTGGTCCTGCACTATGATATAATAGTCCCCGGCCTCAAGGAAAGCATTGCCGTCCCCGTCAACAAATCCGAGGTCGCGGGCCGGGTCTATCTCGAATGTGAATGTATGGCTTTCACCCGCTTTAAGCATCTGCTTCTCAAAGTGCTTCAGTTCCTTGACAGGCCTGGTGACAGAACTGTAAGGATCACAGATATACCACTGGAGAGTCTCTTTGCCGTCCATTCCTCCTGTATTGGTGACAGTCACCTCTGCGGTCAGCCGCTGTTCTGCCGATATTGAAAGCACATCGCCAGAGCCAGACTGCACTTCATCTGCCGAGCCTGTGACACTCACTGTCAGCGGACCGTACTCGAATTCTGTATAGCTCAGGCCATAGCCGAACTCATACATCGGTGTGCTCGGGATATCCTGGTACCTGCCCTGGGTGCCTGTGCGGCCGCTGCTCCTGTGATTGTAATATATAGGTATCTGGCCCGTCGTATAAGGGAATGTGACAGGAAGCTTTCCTGAAGGATTGTACTTGCCTGTCAATATTCCTGCGACAGCATGGCCGCCCATCACTCCCGGCTGCCATATCTCAAGAACAGCATCGGCCATAGAGGCAATACGTGTGAGATCCAATGACCTCCCGTTGGAAAGAAGGACCACTACAGGCTTGCCCACCCTACTGACTGCAGCCAGGAGCTGCTCCTGTACCTGAGGCAGGGCTATCGTGGAACGGGAAGCGTTCTCGCCGCTCCATGAGCGTTTCTCGCCGAGGCATACCACCACAATATCGGCACTGTCAACCACAGCCACTGCCTGTGCAAACGCACTCGTGTCATTTCCCTCGAAGCCACACCCTTCCGCATAGAGCAGCTCCACTCTTCCGGAAAGCGCAGAAGAAAGTCCGTCATGGATGCTCACCACATCCTCGGCCCTGCCTCTGGCATACCATGAGCCCAGGAGGTCCTCCCTGTCCTTGGCAAGCGGACCGACAAGCGCAATTCTGCGGACATTGCTCTTGACAGGAAGTACATCTCCGTCGTTCTTCAGCAGCACCATAGTCTCCTGGGCAAGTTGTTCTACAGTCTCCAGACTCTCAGGAAGCATGAAGCGTTCGACCTGAGGCCTTTCCTCGGTATAAGGGTTCTCGAAAAGCCCAAGCATGAATTTTACCCTGAGCACCCTCCTTACAGCATCATCGAGCCTTTCATGGGACACAAGGCCCTCACGGAGCAGGGCGGCAAGGTTCTCCTGATAGCAGTTATCCACCATATCCATGTCAAGACCGGCATTGAACGCAAGACGTGCAGCCTCTTTCCTGTCAGAAGCAAGACCCTGGTTTATAAGCTGTTCCACAGCATTCCAGTCGGCCACCACAAATCCGCGGTGCCCCCATTTCTCCTTAAGTACTTCAGTCATGGTGTAATGGTTGGCCGACCCTGGAGTCCCGCTTATATTGTTGAATGAACTCATGAGAGTGACGGCACCGGCATCGACTCCGGCCTTGAAGGAAGGCAGATAGGTGTCCCACAGTGTCTGGCGAGAAATCTCGGTAGGGACATAATCACGTCCTGCTTCCGAAGCACCGTATCCGACATAGTGCTTCAGGCAGGCAGCTATATTGTTCGCCTCAGACAGGTCATCACCCTGATATGCCTTTACCGTAGCCGCCGAGAATACAGAACACAGGTACGGGTCCTCGCCGTACCCTTCGGCTATACGGCCCCATCTCGCATCCCTGGCGATATCTACCATCGGGGAGAATGTCCAGTCAACGCCTGTGGAATACGCTTCACGGGCAGCCACACGGCAAGCCTGGCCAGCCAGATCAGGATTCCATGACGCGGCCTGGGCAAGCGGGATAGGATATATTGTCCTGAAACCGTGTATTACATCGAATCCGAAAAGTATCGGGATACCCAGGCGGGTATTCTCCACAGCTTGCTTCTGCATGGCGTTCCTCAAGACAGCATCATCCCCGAAATAAATCAGGGAACCGACCTGTCCCGGATATTTCCTGACAGCCTCGCCTATGTTGTTTACATTGTCATTCCGCCCGAGAACATACTGGTTCAGCTGGTAGATCTTCTCTGTAAGAGTCATGCGCGAAAGCAGGTCCTCAACCCTGTCCTCCAGGGCTGCAGAAGGGTCCTTATAGACAACCGGGAGCTCCTTTACATTTATCTTTGTGACTTTGTCCGGGTGCCTGACCGCCTCAAATGCGGAACGCTGCGCCACTTCGGCATAGTCAGGAGTTAGTCCCTCAGGAACATAGCTGTTCCCGAGGACATGCCCGAAAAGTTTTTCATACCATGTACACGCCGCTGTATATCGCCCCCAAAGAAGATCCAGATGGTAGCCGTCCCTGGTCATCCTGTCTCCTACAAACGATGTCCTTGCATTCTGAACGGCAGTCCCGGAAGGAATGATGGTCTTTATCCCGAGCAGCTTCGCGGCCCTGTCATTTGCACCGGTAATGGCCCTGTACATTTTCATCTGGTCCCTGTCATAATTCTTGAATCCTGAGTGTTCTGAATCCTGAGCATAAGCCCATGTCTGGTGAAGCACAATCCTGGTTTTTCCGGACACCCTGGACTTCACATATCCGTACAGCTCCGGAAGCCACTGCTCGTATGTCTCGTACATACCGGACAGCGCGCTCGACTGCTGTAGGCTCACATAATCCCACTTCTCATCGCCGATGATTCCGGACAATGTCTTGCCACGGTATTCTCTTTTGATGCCGTCACCTCCTATTTTCCTGTAGGAATAAGCAGCCTTGTCTTCTCTGGAATTCACCACGTGCCTCTCTATAGGGCAGCCTGCGATAAAGGCATTGCCTATAACCAGGTGTATGCCGTCTGCACGGGCAAGCTCGAAAAGGTTCTGTTCCACGGCATCCTGTGAAAAACTGTTCCCGATGGCCAGGATGCGCACTGTGTCGCCCGGGGCCTTTGCCACGGCTGCACAGACTGCAAGCAGCAGCGCCAACACCGCTGCGAGAATTCTATTCCGATTCATATATCTGTTTTTTTATTCTGTTTTACTGGCAATGGATAAAGGCAGTCACTAATAAGTCATTTCCCTTCTCGGGACTTGTTCGTCTTCAGCTGCATATAATATTCATGCATGATATACCATGCCTGCTTCCTGTAACCCTGGTCGGAGACAAGGCCCTTACGGTTCCAGCCTTCCTGATTGAGAGGGTGGGACCGGTACGGTGACCGGAAATCGAACAATATCCACGGTGAGACACCGGCAAGGTTGGGGATATGGCGGAACATCTCCAGGTTATCCCTGTAAAGCCTGGCCTGGTACTCTTCGCTCCATGAGCTCGTGACATCAGCATCGCCATGCTGTCCATAGAGGGCCTCTCCGCCGAACTCGGATATTATCAGGGGCTTGTCAGGAGTCACATCCCAGACTGCCTCAGAAGGGTCAACAGGCCATGGATGGTACCAGCCCATGTATTTGTTCACAGCCACCACATCAAGATTTTCAGTAAACGGGTCATCCATTTCAAAATGACGGCTGCTGTCGTTAAAGTAACGTAAGTTCGATGAATATATATTAGTTATTAACACATTGACTATTAGGAAAATAGCGAAAGTTTTTGTATATTTGAAGAAGGAAAAACATCAAAAAACAAAAACAATCGCTATGATGATCACCGAGGACGAAATTACAAAAATATTCTGTATGACGGATGATTTCTGCAAAATATATGACAAATTCATCATGATAAATGGCCTGGGACCTAAGCGGGATAGAAGGAAACGGGAGTATCATCGTGCATCGAAAATGTCAGATTCGGAAGTCATTACCATCATGATACTGTTCCACTTCAGCGGGTACAAATGTCTGAAACATTTCTATATCAGGTATGTTCTTGTGCATATGCGTCATCTGTTTCCCACGCCTGTGTCTTACAACAGGTTCACGGAGTTGGAGAGGAAAGTGATAGTGCCGTTCATCCTGTTCCTGAAGAAGTGCCTGATGGGCGGGTGCACAGGGATAAGTTTTGTGGACAGCACGGCACTGAGAGTCTGCCGGAACCAGAGGATACACCTGCATAAGGTATTCAAGGGACTGGCACAGAGGGGACAATGCTCTATGGGATGGTTCTACTGCTTCAAGCTGCATCTGGTCTGCAATGAGAGAGGCGGGCTGCTCAGTTTCATGCTGACGCCCGGTAACGTTGATGACCGGGATCCGCTCAGGAACTCCTCATTCCTGGAGAACATCTCGGGGAAACTCGTGGGGGATAAAGGGTACATAAGCAAGGGGTTGTTCGAAAAACTGTTTATAGATGGGATACAGCTCCTTACGAAACTCAGGAGCAACATGAAAGGGGCACTGATGACTGTTGCAGACAAGATCCTTGTCCGGAAGAGGGCGATTATCGAGAGTGTCAACGATGAACTCAAGAACATGGCTCAGATTGAGCATTCCAGGCACCGTTCGGTCGCCAACTTCACCGTGAACCTCATTGCAGGACTTTCTGCCTATTGCTTCTTCCCC
>JADIMB010000106.1 GCA_017694995.1 Candidatus Cryptobacteroides faecavium
TTACAGGCGTGCCCGTCCGGAATGTGCCGGGCTGATATTTTTTACAAGAACAGACAAAAAGACAATACGCTATGCTAAAAAGACTTCTTTTGGCCGTCTCCTGCCTCATGGCCGGCTGTGCCGCTTCAGCATCCGGAAGCGAAATATGGAGTATCGGAAAGGCCGACAGGTCTGCCGGGGAGTTCGCCCTCGCCCCTTCCGGGTTCAGGAATTTCATCGCTGAAGACTTCGGTTATGAAGACAAGTTCTATCTGGTGAACCGCTCTTCCGCCGCAGACGATTTCCCCTATGTCCTGCCAGGCCCTGCGGACACATGGGGCGGCACCTGGCCGACTGCCGGATGGCGCACCCACCAGGTCAATATCCTTTTCGGGCTGGAAGGGTATGCTGGCCACGGGCACTGCAGGCTGGTGATAGACCTGGCGGACTTCTCCAAGCGGTTCATCCCGCTGGTGAAGGTGAGCGTGAACACCCAGGATTCTGAATTCCGGCCTGCGGCTCCGGGATATGACGCCTCTGACCAGAAGAAGCCGGGACAGATGGAACCTGTCACCGACACTTTGTCCCTTGCGGGGGACTACAGTGAAGCCACCCCTTACAGGATAGAAATCCCCATAAAGCCCGGTGTACTGAGAAACGGCGGGAACGAGATCACCATATCCGTACTGGAAGGCTCATGGATACTGTTTGACCATGTGGCCCTGGAAGGCGGAGCGGGAGTCTCGGCACAGACACCAGGGGACGTCTTCATCCGGGACATAGCGCCGGCCGGATATGAAATACAGGACGGGGGAAAGCGTTTCCAGCCGCTTGTCGTGGATGTGGAGCATATTGACGGAGAGCCTGTGCTGGATGTGGAGCTGGACGGGAAACGGGTTTTCTCCTCTGAAGTGGAAAAAGGCAGATACCAGTTTGAAGTGCCGATGCCGGCGGTGAAGAAAGCGAAAAGCGGAAGCTACCGGGTGCTGTGCGACGGGAAGGAGATCGCATCAGGCACAGTAGCCCGTTCTCCGCAGCGCACGCAGACGCTTGCCGACTACGTGGATACACGTATCGGCACGGCACACTCACGCTGGATGATCGCCCCTGGTCCGTGGATGCCTTTCAGCATGGTGAAGATGAGTCCGGACAACCAGAACACTGGATGGCAGGCCGGATACCAGCCCTCGTTCGAGAATATAGGCTGTTTCAGCCATATCCATGAATGGACCATGGGAGGGCTCGGCATCATGGCCGCCAACGGGAAGCTGGAGACACGCGTGGGTGATGAGCAGGACCCTGACGGGGGATACCGCTCACGCATAGACAAGAGGACCGAGAAGGCAGGCATCGGCTATTATGCGGCCGACCTGACTGACTACGGCATAAAGGCGGAAGTCACAGCCACGACACGATGCGGATTCGAGCGGTTCACGTTCCCGGCGGACCGGGGCGACGGGCGCATCCTCATCGAGCTCCATCCGCAGACAGAATACGGCATCCAGCTCAAGAGAGTGGATGTCAGGAAAGTGAACGATTTCCGCATTGAAGGTTCGGTCCACCAGTTCTCTCCGGGTGTGTGGAGCAACGATGCCGACCAGGACTATGTGCTGAATTTCGTGATAGAGTTCGACAGGCCTATAAAGAGCCTGGGCAGCTGGCTCGACGGAGACATCACCCCGGATACGGAAAACCTCCTGTGCGGAGAATGCGGGGAAGCCGGTCTGTTTGCTGTCTTCGACACAGGGGAGACGCCTGTGGTGCAAGTGCGCTCCGGCATATCGCTGGTAAGCGTGGACAATGCATCGGAGAATCTGCTGAAAGAAGTTTCCGAGCCGTTCGGATGGGACTTCGAAGCCGTGAAACAGAACCAGATAGACACATGGAACGAATTATTCGACAGAATCACCGTCAAGACTGAAAACCGTCTGGAGAAAGTACGTTTCTACAACAACATGTACCGCGCCCTGTGCAGCCGCAACACCTGGAGCGACATCAACGGACAGTGGCGCGGCACCGACGGCAGTGTCCACCGCGTGGCAGACCCGCAGAACGACGTGATGCTCGGCTGCGACGCATTCTGGAACACATTCTGGAACCTCAACCAGTTCTGGAACCTGGTCACCCCGGAGTGGTCCGGCAGATGGGTGCGCTCCCAGCTGGCCATGTACGATGCCTACGGATGGCTGGCCAAAGGCCCCGCTGGACTGAACTACATCCCGGTGATGGTGGGAGAGCATGAAATCCCGCAGATAGTGAGCGCCTGGCAGATGGGCATCCGCGACTTCGACGGGAAGAAAGCCCTGGAGGCCGCTGTGAAGATGCAGACCACGCCCGCACGAAAGGTGTTCACAGGATTCGCAGGGAACCGCGACCTGGAGGCGTATATGCAGTACGGTTATGTCCCTTACGACAAGGGACGTTTCTCCAACACCATGGAATACTCCTTCGACGACTGGACAGTAGGGCAGCTCGCGAAGTCACTCGGGGACGAGGCTCTATACAAGAAGTTCAATGACCGGGGATACTGGTGGAAGAATGTCATCAGCGAGGACGGCTACTGCCAGATGAAAGACAGCAAGGGGCAGTGGCTCCCGGATTTCGACCCTTTCCGAAGCGGGGCCAACCAGCACTATGTCGAAGGCAATGCGTGGCAGCTCACCTTCTTCGTCCCTCAGGACGTGCCGGCACTGGTGGAGAAAATCGGGAAGGAAAGATTCACCGGCAGGCTCCTGTGGGGGTTCAACCAGGACGAGGCATTCCGCTACAACGCTCCCAACGACCAGTACTGGGACCATCCTGTCGTACAGGGCAACCAGCAGTCAATGCACTTCGCATTCCTTTTCAACTGGGCCGGGACGCCGTGGAACACCCAGAAATGGAGCCGTTCCATCCTGGAGCGCTACTACGGATGCGGCACAGCCAACGCATACCTCGGTGACGAGGACCAGGGACAGATGAGCGCATGGGCGGTGATGACGGCAATAGGCCTTTTCCAGACCGACGGAGGCTGCCGCACCGAGCCTGTATATGAAATAGCAAGCCCTTCATTCGAAGAAGTGACCATCGACCTGGGCCGACGCTACGGACGCGGCGAGAAATTCACCATCAAGGCTCACAACGCCTCCCGTAACAATATCTATGTCCAGAGCGCGGTCCTCAACGGCAAGCCGCTGAATTCATTCATGTTCCCGGCCTCGGAACTCCTGAAGGGAGGAGAGCTCGTCCTGGAGATGGGGCCGGAACCGGACAAAGACTGGGGAGTGGAATAAACACGGTCAGTCCCCGGCCTTGCGGAGCCGGAAGGCACAGAACGCAAGGTAGGCCATGCAGGCGGCGATGACGATTATCGAGCCTGTCTGATTTCCTATCGCGTCCGTAAGCGCCCCCATCACCGGAGGTATCACAGCCCCGCCGAAGACACCCATTATCATCAGGCCCGAAATCTCGTTGGCCTTGTCCGGCCTGTTCTTCATCGCCTGTGAATAGATTACCGAGAATATGCTTGAACAGAAGAAGCCTATACATCCTATCAGGACCATTATCAAAGCCGTGCTTTCAGCGAAGAACAGGACGCAGACAGCAGCCAGGGCCACGATTATATTGGCACGGAAATAGGTCACATCACTCATCTTGGCAAGCAGGAAGGACCCCAGCAGGGCACCCGCGGTACGGCATACGAAGTACAGGCTCGACCCGAGACCGGCCTGGTCCACGGACAGCCCCTCCCTCTCTATAAGGAGCTTCGGAGCGACGGTATTGGTCCCCACATCCACTCCGACCACAAAGAAAATCCCGAGGAAAAGCAGCAGTATCGTCCTGTCCTTCAGGATAGAGAATGTAGCCCCCAGAGAAGATGTCCCGGACACCGAGGTCTCCTTCGGGATCTCCGTGAGCATGAGCCAGAGCATGGAAAGGAATGTGATTCCGGCGAATATAGGGAAAAGGTACCGCCACTCCCCGAGCACACCGAGGGCGAAAGCCGCGATGAACGGCCCGCAGAAGGACGAAACGGCCTTTATCACCTGCCCGGCGGTAAGCATACTGGTAAGCCGGCTTCCGGACACGACATTGGTAAGCAGAGGATTGAGGGACACCTGAAGAATCGTGTTGCCCACACCCAGAAGCACGAATCCTGCCATGCACGTGGCGAAACTGTAATGGACGAAAGGGATCAGCATCCCGACAAAAGTAACCACGTTGCTCAGCTGGACCATCCTCTTCCTGCCTATCCTGTTCATCCACACCGCAGCCGGGATAGAAAGGAGAAGGAACCAGACGAAGACCATCGACGGGATGAACCCGGCCACGGTCTCGCTCAGCGAGAAATCCTGCTTGACATAGCTGGTGGCTATACCCACCACATCACAGAACCCCATGACAAAGAATCCGAACAGGACGGGGAGTATCCTGCCCAGAGAAGATTTGGCCATATGTGTCAGTCGTTTGTGAATTCAATTGAATATGTGAAACTGTCGGCCCGGTAATAGCCTATGTTGTATTCCACCGGGGCGCTGTCCCTGTCCAGGACAAACCTCTTGCGCACAAGCACCGGCGCACCTTCGTCTATGCCGAGCTTGGCCGCCATCTCATGGCCGGCCCCTCTTGCGTAAATCATCTCCTTCGAGGTCTTCACGCATACGCCGTATTTCTTTTCGAGGATTTCATACAGGGGAAGCGACATGTCGTCCTCCACAGACATCGGAATCGAAGGGTTGAAATAGGAGATGAAGTACACGAACGGCAGCCCTGGTTTCCCGCGCAGGCGCTCCAGGCACAGCAGCGGGGTCTCGGTCTTGAGCCCGAAGAATTTAAGTGCCTCCTCCGGAGCCGGCTTGTAACTGATGTGGAGCTCGAAGTTCTGCACTTTCAGGCCCTGGGAGCGCATCTCCTGGGAAAAGCTCTTCCAGTTCCTGGCGTTGCTCATGACATTCTGCGGCGCGACTGTCGTCCCGTATCCTTTCTTCCTGACCAGAAGGCCCTCCATCACAAGCTTGTTTATAGCCTGCCTGAGCGTGTTCCTTGAAATGTTCAGTCTCTGTGAAAGTTCCACTTCATTGGGCAGAAGCTTGCCCTTGCGGTATTCGTCCTGCCTTATCATTTCTCTGATAAGTTCTTCCGCCTGAAGATGAAGAGGCGTTGAAGAATTGTGGTCTAGTTGATATTCCATAAACAATCAATTGTATCATGTATGAACAAATATAAAGAGTTTATTCTGATTTTCCAAACCTTGCGGTTCCGCTGTGCGGCACATTAAAAGAATTTGCGGGAAAATCGCTATATTTGCGTCCGCTATGATGTTGCTGGAAATATTCGGTTTTCTGAGGATGTCTTTCGCCGATGTCCTTGATATCCTGCTGGTCGCCCTGATCATCTACCAGGTGTTCCGGTGGATCCGCGGGTCCACTGTGATAAGCAGCATTTTCATGGCCATCGTGGGGCTTTACGCCCTCCGGGTGGTGGTGGCCGCGCTCAACATGAAGCTCATGTCCGGGATACTGGGCACGGTACTGGATGTGGGTGTCATAGCCCTGATAGTCATCTTCCAGCCTGAAATCAGGAGGATACTGACCAAGTTCGGGAGCAGATACCGTATCACTGCAGGAGGCAGCGGCATCCTGGGCAAGATCTTCGGGACCGCCGAGACAAAGCTGGGGAGCGAGGCAGTGAAAGAGCTCACTGAAGCATGCAGGAGCATGTCCCTGGAAAAGACCGGCGCGCTTATCGTGATACAGCACGAGACCCAGCTGGACTACATAGTGGACACCGGCGACCGCATCGACGCCAACATAAACAGGCGTCTTATCATGAACCTGTTCTTCAAGAATTCCCCGCTCCATGACGGGGCTGTCATAATCAACAACGGAAGGATAGTGGCTGCAAGGTGCACTCTCCCGATCACGGAGAAGACAGACATACCTCCGAGCTTCGGCATGAGGCACAAGGCCGCCATCGGCATTTCGGAGGAGACCGACGCGGATGTCATAGTCGTATCGGAAGAGACAGGGAACATTTCGTTCGTGAAGGGAGGCCAGGTAAAGCGCATCAGCAACATCAATGAACTTAAGCTATTGTTGACAAACTCGTTCGCCGACCAGAAGGACGGCAGTGTGAATAAGAATGCCTGATTGGACAGATATGACAGAAACAGATTTGAGGCTAGAGAAAAAACTTGGATTTGACAGGATACGGAAGATGATAGCCGACCGGTGCTCCACCGAATATGCCGTCGGTAGGGTCAGCGCGGAACAGTTCTCCAAGAACAAGGGAGAAATACGTGAACGCCTGCTTCTTACGGACGAGATGAGGCTGATAATGATGTTCGAGGAAAGTTTCCCCACAGGAGGATATATCGACAGCATCGGCTTCCTGAAGCCACTGGAGCACGCTTCAGCCCATATCGACCTGCTTTCATTGAGAAAACTCAAGACAATGCTCGAGACCCTGGGCAAGGTCATTTCATTTTTCGACGATGTGAAGGACGGGATTTATCCCAACCTCAAGAAAATGTCGGAGCCTGTCACCGGCTTCCCTGTCGTCATGGACAGGATCGAAGGGATACTGGACAGGTTCGGGGATGTAAAAGACACGGCTTCAGACGAGCTGTACAGCATAAGGAAGGCTCTGAAAGACAAGGAGGGAGCCATTTCAAGACGCATAAACGCCATCCTGAAGAAAGCTCAGGACGAAGGGATTGTGGACAAGGACGCAAGCGTGTCTGTGCGTGACGGGAAAATGCTGATCCCCGTAGCTGCGGCAAACAAGAAAAAGATCGGGGGGTTCATCTATGACGAGTCCGCTTCCGGCAAGACAGCCTTCATTGAGCCAGCCGAAATAGTGGAGCTGGACAACCAGATAAAGGAGCTCAAGTTTGCAGAAGGCAGGGAAATCCTGAAGATTCTGCTTGACTTCAGCGACTTCCTCAGACCGTATATCCCTGACCTGCTGACAGCATCCGGGTACCTGGGAGAGATCGATTTCCTGATGGCGAAGGCGCAGGTGGCGCTTGATATCATCGCCGGCATGCCGATAATTTCGGAAAACAGTGAAATGAACCTGCGCAAGGCCAGGCACCCGCTCCTGGAAAAGGCGCTGAAAAAGGAGAAAAAAGAAATCGTGCCGCTGAGCGTGTCCCTTGACGCGCAGAAGCACATCCTGCTCATATCGGGGCCGAACGCCGGCGGCAAGTCCGTATGCCTGAAGACAGTGGGGCTCCTGCAGTACATGTTCCAGTGGGGGATGCTGATACCTACGTCAGAGACACCGGAGATGCTGGTGTTCGACCGTGTAATGGTGAGCATCGGGGACGACCAGTCCCTGGACAACGACCTGAGCACCTACAGCTCTTTCCTCGGCGACATGAAAGAAATGCTCAGGCTGTCCGACAGCAGGACACTCATCCTGATAGACGAGTTCGGCTCAGGGACCGAGCCTACGGCCGGAGGGGCAATCGCTGAGGCCATCCTCAGCGAGATGGACCGCAGAGGGGTATACGGGGTGATCACCACCCACTATACCAACCTCAAAATGTACGCTTCCGGGGACACAGGGGTCATCAATGGAGCCATGATGTTCGATGTCAAGAACATAGCCCCTCTCTTCAAGCTGGAGACAGGGCTTCCAGGCAACTCCTTCGCATTCGAGCTCGCCAGGAAAATGGGTCTTCCGGAGGACATCGTGAAAGATGCCGAGGACAGGGCCGGGGAGAATTTCGTGAACATCGAGAGGAACCTGCGGAAAATTGTCCGCAGCCGTAAGGTCCTGGACGAGAAGCTTGAGCGGATACGCACCACGGACAAGACCCTGGAAAATATCACAGAGCGCTACCAGAAAGAGCTCCTGGACATAAAGAATATGAAAAAGGAAATCCTGGACCATGCGCAGAAAGAAGCCGCGGAGATAATCAAGGGGGCGAACAGGCAGGTGGAAAACACCATCCGTACCATAAAGGAGGCAAAGGCCGAGAAAGAAGCCACCCTGGAAGCCCGCAAGGAACTCCAGAACTTCATGTCCGTGCTGGCACAGAAAAAGACACAGGAGCAGAAAGAGAAGGACGACTACATAGAGCGGAAGATAATGCAGCTCGACGCCAGAAAAGAAAGGGCCAGGCTGAGGAAAGAGAGAAAGGCGGACGAGAAGACAAAAAGGGAGATGGAAGAGCGCAGGCTTGAGAAGGAAAGGGAGGAGGCCTTCCGCAACGCCCCGCTCAAAGTGGGGGAGAAGGTGCGTCTGAAAGCCGGCGGTATGGTCGGCGAAGTGGCCAAGGTGTCCACCAAGAACATCATCGTGAACATCGGCAACATAAGCACCAAGATCTCTCCAGACAAAGTCGAGAGAATCACCTCGAACGAATACAAGACGGTGATCCGGGAGATGCCGCGGCAGACATCCGCGGTCAAGTATGACAGCTCGATAGCGGAAAGGAAACTGAATTTCAGTCCTGAGATAGATGTCCGCGGCGAGCGGCTCAACGACGCCATAGAGAAAGTGATGCGCTACGTGGATGACGCAATCATGCTCAACATGCCGAGTGTGAGGATCATACACGGGAAAGGCACCGGCGTCCTGAGGGAAGAGATACAGAAATTCCTCAGGGCGACACCGGGAGTGGCATCAGTCTCTGACGAACACATACAGTTCGGGGGCACGGGTGTGACGGTGGTGACATTCGACTGACCTGCCGGACCATAAACCATTGCATTATGAAAGACACGACTGGAAGACACATCAGGAAGGAATGGCTGGCCGCGGCAGTCTGCATGGCCATACTCGCCGCAGTGCTGCTTGTGCGTATATTCGGCGGCTCAGGGAAAGCGGAAGAAGCAGAAGCAGCCAGTCCGCAGGATGTACTGTCGGGATTCTATTCCGCCCTGATCTCCGGACAGACTGACATGCTGGCGGAATACTGCGACACGACTGCCGCCGTGATGGAATATGTGGAGGATTTCATTTCCGGCACCGCGGACATGAGGGGGAAGGAGCCCGGGGCGTTCTCCATAGCTGCAGGCATGGTCACTGCAGGGACGGAAGAGAGAAGGAAAGACAGGGACGGGATTCTGCTGGACTTCCGGCTCGAGCTGCGCGGCAGCGCACAGGACACGGCCGGGAAAGACGGCCCGATGGTGAAAGAAAAGACAGCCAGGATGAAGACGGAGGGCGGTAAATGGGTCATAACGGACATAACAGGACGGTAGGACGCAGCGGCGAGGACCTGGCATGCAGGATCCTGATGGAGAACGGGCACACAATCCTGGAAAGGAACTTCAGGAGCGGCCGTCTGGAGATAGACATCATCAGCATGGACCGGAATGGCATCCATTTTGTCGAAGTGAAAAGCCGGGTCTTCCCCATGGAAGCCCGTCCGGAAGAAAACGTGACAAGAAGCAAGCAGAGGAAGGTCGCCGATGCGGCGAGACGGTATCTCAGCACTCACGGAAGGCCGTTTGCGGATGACATGGAATGTCACTTCGATGTCATATCTGTCAGGTTCGGGGAGCAGGATACAGAAACGGAATACTTCCCGGATGCCTTCATTCCGGGATTATGATAATGAAGACGAAGGTCGCCAGACCTTCAGGGCCGCACCGGAGCGTCAGCGAGGCTCCCGTCACTAAAGGTAAAATATTGATTTTCAATATAATATTGTTAAACATAAATTCGTCGAACTGACGTTATATTAATTCGTCGAACCGACGTTATTATAGTATAAAACACTGGACTTATGAACAATAACCACTACTGCGTGATAATGGCAGGAGGCTGCGGATCCAGACTCTGGCCGGCAAGTACCACATCTTGCCCAAAACAGTTCATGGACATTGCCGACACAGGCAAGACCTCCATCCGCAACACCTATGACAGGTTTGCTTCATTCATGCCGAAGGAGAACATCATCGTGGTCACAGTACGGAAATACAAGGACCTGGTGATGCAGAACATCCCGGAGCTCAAGGAGGAGAACCTTTTCCTGGAGCCATATGCCAGAGACACAGCCCCGTGCATAGCATATTCAGCATACAAGCTTTTCTCGAGGGACCCTGAGGCCACGATAGTCGTCACCCCGGCAGACCACGTGATAGAGAATGAGGATGCGTTCCGCGACGCAATCTGCAAGTCTATAGATTTCGCGCAGGAAAACAAGGTCCTCATGACGCTGGGCATCACACCCGTAAGGCCGGACCCGAATTTCGGGTACATCCAGGTGACAGGAGGCAATGCGGCCCTGCAGAAGGAAGGGGCGATCAAGGTCAAGACATTCACCGAGAAACCTGATGTGAGCCTGGCGAAAGTGTTCATAGACAGCGGGGAATTCTTCTGGAACTCCGGCATCTTCGTCTGGACGGCAGACACCATCATCAGAGAGATAGGGAAGCATCTGCCGGAAGTGGCGCAGGTATTCAGCGGATGGCAGCACGCCATAGGCACACAGATGGAAGAGGAATTCCTGAACAGGGCATATACAGACTGCATAAAGATCTCCATCGACTACGGTGTGATGGAAAAGACGGACAAGGCATGGCTCTATCCGGCGAAATTCGGATGGTCGGATGTCGGCACATGGGAGTCACTCTACGGGTGCATAGGCGAGAAAGACAGCAACGGCAACATCTACAACACCCTTAAGGCCCTTACGGAGGACTCCACGGACACGATTATCTACTCCCAGGCCAAAGACAAGCTGATAGCGGTGCAGGGGCTTGACAACTACGTGGTGATTGACACCGGGAAGGCCCTGCTCATCTGCCCGAAGGACGACAAGAAGCTCAAGGAGTTCACCGCAAGGCTGTCCATGCCGGGGTTCGAGAGCTACAGATGAGACAAATTTATCAAACACACTGATATTATGGAACTAGAGAAACAGATTCAGGCCGATATGGTAGCCGCCATGAAAGCCCGCGAGACCGTGCGGCTGGCAGCCCTCAGGGGGATAAAAGCGGCCATACTCCTGGCCAAGACATCGGAAGGGGGCAGCGGCGATGTGACCGATGCCGATATCATAAAGATCATCCAGAAGCTGGTCAAGCAGCGCAAGGAAAGCGCCGCGATATACTCAGAGCAGAACAGGCCGGAACTGGCCGGGAACGAGCTTGCCGAAGCTGCGGCCATGGAGGTCTACCTCCCGAAGCAGCTCAGCGAGGATGAGGTGCGCGAGATCCTCAAGGGAATCATCGCCGAAGTCGGCGCAAGCAAGCCTTCCGACATGGGCAAAGTCATGGGCACAGCCACAAAGAGACTCGCCGGCCAGGCCGACGGCAAGCTGATAAGCGCCATTGTGAAAAGCCTTCTGAGCTAGAGAGCACGTCCGGGCTGCAGTCCGCGGACAATACTGGAAAAGGCGCCCCTGCAAAGTTTCTGCAGGGGCGCCTTACGGTTTTCTGAAAATCCGGCCGTACTGACGTTGTATCATACTCGCCGGGGCCGCGTCATATCAATTCCCGGCCAGTTTCTTCTCGCTGTTCCATGTCGTTGCGCAAAGGGCCAGGGCAAGGATGCTCGCGATGCAGAGCATCATGAATGTGACATGCCATCCGGCATTCTCGGCCACGGTACCCATGAGCATCTTAGAGAGCAGGGCGTCTCCGAACAGATATCCGAACAGGCCCACAAAGCCGGCTGCTGTACCGGCGGCATTCTTCGGCACAAGGTTAAGCGCCTGGATACCGATGAGGGCCACAGGCCCGTATATGCAGAATCCCACGATAATAAGGGCGAAATATATGAGACCGCGGGTCAGGGAAGCCACCGTCTCGGGCGATGCGGCCGCACCTGTGAAGAACGCGGCGATGTTGCCGGCCTGCCAGTATATCAGGGTACCGACCAGGACTATTCCCATGAATATCACATTCGGGGGAGTGCACCTTCCCTTGAAGAACTTCGCGGAAATCCATCCGCAGATTATCGTGCCGGGGATGCCGGCGTAGTTGTGCAGGGCGAAGGCGAGGTTGCTCTGCTCAGGAGTCATGATGTCCATCTCCTGCAGATACAGGGGAGCCCAGTCCCCGACACCGTACCGCACCATATAAACGAAAGCATTGGCAAAGGCTATCATCCACAGGAGCCTGTTCTTGAACACATAGTCCACAAACAGTGTCCTGAACGGGATTTTCACCACTTCCTTGTCCTTGGACTTCACTCCTGAGTAGTCGTTCCTGTAGTCGTTGATGGAAGGGAGGCCGCATGACTGAGGGGTATCCCTGATGGCCCACCAGCAGAACACAGCTATCAGGAGAGCGACGGCCGAAGGCACAATGAAGGCCGCCCTCCAGCTCTGCTCTATGCCGATGCCGGCGAATATGATGAATCCCAGTGATACCAGCAGCCCGAGAGACCCTCCTCCGAAAGTGTGCGACGTGTTCCAGATGGACATCTTGAAGCTCCTTTCATTCTGCGAGAACCAGTAGGCCATCACCCTCCCGCACGGAGGCCATCCCATACCGGATAGCCACCCTATGACAAGCATCAGGATGAAAATCACCGCCACGTTGAGCATCTGGTTGGCACCGAACGGGATGAATCCCACGGCCATCATTGTGAGGGCCGAGAGGACGAGCCCCACCACCAGGAATTTCCTGGCATCGGACCTGTCGGACACGCTTCCCATGATGAATTTGCTGAACGCATAGGCGATAGAGACCGCCGACATGGCGATTCCCACACCGGACTTGTCCACAAGCCCGTCCTCTATCATGCCGGGAGCGGCAAGAGAAAGGTTTTTCCTTACAAGATAATAAGCGGCATACCCTAGAAACGCCCCCATGAAGACCTTCAGCCTCATCGATCTGTAGACCTTGGGGATCCTGTCTTCCGGCAGCAGGGGTTTCGCTGCAGGTGGATCAAAAAATCTGGCCATTTGTCATTAATAATATGAATTGTTCTGCAAGCGGATGATATGCACATATCTCCGCATCGGGCACAAAGTTAGAAAATTCCTGCGGTTTTACAACTTTATCCTTACGGTTTTGGCCAAAATCGAAACCGCCTCCATTTCAAAACGGAACACAGACGTCTTTTTCAAGGTACAGCGGAGAGATTTCCTCATCATTTTCCGCAGCGGCAAGAATGCCGTAGAAAGCGGCTCCGGACATATTCTTCACAGGCATGACAGCCTTCAGTGACGGCATTCCTGAAAACCCCTTCTCCAGGGCCGGCTCCATGAAGCGGAACGACCTGGATATCTGTCCTCCGAAGAGAAGGCACTCGATACCGGTCCTGTCCAGCAAGTCCCTGCATGCCCCGGCGATTATCTCCGCCACACGCGTGAAAGTGGCAAGGGCCGCACTGTCGCCGGCTTCCGCAAGGGAACCTATGGCGGCGACTGTCATCCCCGGTGCCGTCTTCTTCCCGGTAATGTCCTCATAAGCCCTGATGAATCCTCTCTTTGAGACATAGTCCTCCAGGATGCCGTCCCTGAAGGGCCTGTTGTAAATGGGATAGCGTGGCGACCCCATTTCATTGGTAACAATCCTCCCGTCAACGGAGATTGTGAACCCCAGCCCTGTCCCCAGGGAAATCAGTGCGGAGTTGCGGTACCCTGCGGCGTTGCCATGGCGAATCTCGCCCAGAAGCGCCGCATTCACATCGTGTATGAATTTCACCGGGATACCGGAAGGCACGCCGGGAAACGAGCGCAGAATCCCGGGCAGCGGCATGCCGTAGATACTGCGGAACTTGTGCTTCATCAGAGGCACGCCATGCATGAAATCAAACGGCCCTGGTATGCACACCCCTATCGCGGCCAGACTTCCTCCGTGCCCCGAGATGACAGAGCAGCCCAGGCGTACAGCTTCGGCCAGGGCGCCGGATATCTCTTCCGCGCTGCCGTCAGAGTCTACAGGCACGCTGCAGGTTTCATCATAGAGGCGCCCGTCTTCTATGCGGGCCGCCCCTATTTTGATGAAAGTCCCGCCTACATCCAGGAGCAAATCAGACTCATTCATTTTCAAAGCCGTCTTTCAGCATGGTCTTGTGTATGCAGATAGGTTCCGTACCCAGGTTCTCTATGACATACCGCCCCATGTCCGCCGGCACGACCACTATATCCATATACTCGGCGTCGAAGTACCTCTCCGGACAGGCCGCCGACCTTATCCTGACCTTCTCCCCGTCGACAAGGGCCAGCACATGGAACCGGCCGGCTGTATCGTCCTCGACAGTGCGCTCGAATTCGAGCCTCCTCAAAGAGAAGTACAGCATGCTGCACTCCCCGACCACATATTCCGCCCAGCCTTCGCCGGAGCGCACCAGCCTCGGCTGCTGGACTACATTCTCCCTTATCCATGTGGTCTTCCTGTCGAACTCCAGGTTCCTCTCCCCGTGCCACGTATGGATAGGCCTCGGTTTCCCGTCCAGGTCAGCCCTCAGGTAGTCATACAGTTTGTACGTATATGAGCCTATCGTGAGGCTGCCTATCTCCAGCACCACCTGGTTCCTTCCCGAAGAGTGTATTGTCCCGGCAGGTATCATGACCTGGAGCCCCGGGAAAGACTTCTCGTAGCTTACGTATTTCATATAGTCGACAGGCTTGTATTCGGTATCTGCCAGCTTGATGTCACGGATGAACTGGTCTGTGTCCGCGTCGTCCCTGAACCCGATAAAGGTCTTGGCACCGTGTCCTGCCGCCACCACGTAATAACTTTCGTCCTGGCGTCCGAGCTCATCGTAATGGTCATGGTTGTATCTGGCTCCGGAGTGGACCTGTATGGACATGTTGCCGCTGCTGTGGTATGAGTCGTCATAATTGAACCTTATCGGAAAATATCCCCCGAATTTCCTGACACAGCTCTCCCCCATAAGCGCCTCCCCTTCCTTCTGCACAAAAGAGAAGAACGGGAATTCAACCCTGGTATTCCCCGCCTCGACCACGACGCTCACTTCCATAGGTATAAGGTCGAAGACCCAGGCGCAGTTGCGCATGGAGTCCGGAAGGTTGCGCAGTTTTTTCACGTACGAGCCGCCCCACACGCCCTCAAGGTATACAGGCTTGCAGCGGAACGGATACCTGGCCAGGGAAGACATGATCTCGGAAAGGGTCTGCCCCGGAATCAGCTGGGTATTGTCAAGACTGTCAGAAGGCAGGTAATAGTCAAGCAGATTCCCTTTAAGAAGCTCTCCCCTGAGGTGCACAGCCATCTCGAAATCCACATAGTAGCATCTCCTTATCACCTGGTTTGCAGGACGCGCCGTCCTGTCCCCGTAGTTGGCGAACTGCCCTCTGCGGATACGCAGGATGGACTCTTTCGGGGTGATGTCGAAATAGCATTTGACATCGTACAGATGCCTCAGCTCGCTGATGAGACAGCCGTAGCCGTACACAAGCACCACCTTGCCTTCCCCGTCCGCGGTCTCGGCCTCCTCCATTCTGCTGACGAATGTCCGGAGCCGGTCCTCGTCAAAGAGGGATATATATCCGTGCCGGTACACACGTCCGTACAGGAGCGTAGGGTCTATCTTCCTGTCCCACTCAAGATACGGGCCCACCATGCCGTTTATCTCCTCCTCGGACTTGTATACCTCTGAAAAGTCCACAGTCTCAAGCGCAGTGCCCCTCATCTCGAGCTGCTGGGCAAGCAGGTTCACCATCCTGGTCCAGTCAGCCGTGGTGTAGCCGTCAAAAGCCACCCTTACATTCTTCCCGGGACAGGAGGCAAGACGCGACACCAGGTCATCGGCCAGTCTGGCGGCCGACTTGAGGGTCCCTGTAGTTATATCATTGACTGTCTTTTCTTTCAGTTCCGGTCTGTTGACAGCACGCGGGTCATCATACGGGAACGGATTGTACATGAAACTCATAATTCTCTCTTTTTTTTATTGTTTTACTTCTTCTTTCCTATTTCAAAATAATCAAACCCCATGATCGAGGCGAAGACCTCGAGCTCTTTCCTGTAGTCCCCGTCGACAATCCCGAAATGCTGGGTGCTGCCGATTTCCAGGATCTGCCCGAAAAACTCATTCACCGGGACTGCAGGACGGAAGACGCTGTGCGAATATGTGGCAAGGATATGCTTCCCCGGGAGGGATTCAGCCAACCCGCATATCAGCTTGTACCTGCCCCCTTCCTCCACCAGCTGCGCCATCGTCTTCATGCCGGGTGATATCCTGTACCATGCGAACGGGGCTCCGGCATACTTATACGAGGTCTTGGCGAACCTGACGTCGCGGGCTATCACGACATTCTGCTGCCACTGCGGGTCATTGTGGTCATTCGGACCGGCATGACCGCCTGCAAATGTGCCGAAATCCGTCTCTATATGGAAAGGTTCGAGGAAATTTACATTCTTCCCGGAAAGGAGCTTGAGGACGAATGTTATCAGTCCCGCACCTGTGTCTGCCTCAGGGACAAGGACTGAAACGTTCTCATTGAACCATGGGTGGTAGAACCCGGCGCGGAGGCCCACAAGCTTGAACATGGCCTGGTCTATATCATTGAACACCATGATGTCCGTGTCAGACTGGCGGGCAAGTTCGGCAAGCGCTATCGAAGCCCGCACAGATGCCTTGAACTTGTCATATTCCACGTCATCCATCATCCTGTAGCGGCCGGTAAGGTCATCACAGTATTCCTTCAGTTCACCCTCAGACACTGAATCTATGACATCCCCGTAGACCGAATAAGGGAGGAAATGGATCTCCGGGCCGATCTTCGTGAACAGGTCGTAAGGATCGAAGTAGGTGGACCACATGGCCTCGTTGTAATTTGCAAGAAGGCCGAGGTTTGCGTTCTTCAGGACAGACCTTACCCTGGCCGCTTCCGAGAAGACCCTTATCTTTTCCGTGACCTCATCCCTGGAGCCGATCACCACATGCACATTGCTCCTGGGGACCCGGCGGACCGAGCCTGAGGCTTCCAGAGAGCCCACCAGTGTCCCGCAGCACAGGTAGTCGATGAAATCATCCTCGTCCAGGGTGTCCTCGAACGGGACCCTGTCCCTGGCCGCATTGACAAAAATGACAGGTACCTGCGGCATGTCGCGCAAGAATCTGATCCATGCAAAATCCTCCGACCATGACAGGAACTCCGCTATCACGAAATCAACCTTGCTGCTGTAGAACAGGTCCATGGCCATCACAGCATCTTCTCTCTCATATACTGTCCCCGGATATACGAGATCCAGAAAATCAAGCTTCTCTATAATCCGTTCAACATCTAAGGCCTTACGCTCAGCATAAGTTCCCCGTTCGAGCCCTTCCCCGAGGTTCTTGAATCTCGGGGAGGCGATCAGCAGAAGGCCAGCCTTCGCTTTCCTTTTTTTTTCACATGCTTTCATTTTGATTTCACTTATTTTTCCGTCCGGGCCTGAATATTTCTGGTCCGGTCATAATCCCTCAGATAAAATGTCCTGCTCGCCACAAGCATGACTATTCCGCAGACAAGCCAGACTCCTGCAAGCATAGTGATCCCGGACGAAAGCCCGGCAGCCGACTTGACAGCCCCAAGCACCACCGGGGCAAGAGCGCCTATGGCAAACCCCACCATGATCATCACCCCGGATGCGGACGAATGGTAGCGCTCCGGGATTACACCGTACAGGACAGTATAGGTGTTGGCATCGAAGAAGGCCCTTGCGAATCCGAATCCGGCGAACCCGAGATATATCACCCACAACGTAGAAGAGTGCCCCATCATGACTATGAACGGCACTGCGGCCAGAAGACCCGCCCCCTGCATGGCCATACGGTATGCAGGATGCCTTCCTCCGATGACATCGGACATCCGGCCGGCCAGCAATATGCCGAAAAAGGCGAACAGGTGCGTATAGAACATGGAGTGGAACCCTGCAGCCCCCAGATCCATGTCAAAGTTCTCATACAGGTATGTGGGCATCCATGTAAGATAGCCGGTAAGCACGAATATAAGACCTGCGAAGCAGAGTGTGAGAATCAGGGCGGAAGGTGTGGTGAACACGACCTTGAACCCCGCGAAGAACCCTGGAGACCTGCCGGCATCCGCTGCAGACTCTGCAGGGCCCCCGGCGGCTTTCCTCTTGTCCTTCAGCCTTATGGCCATAATCACCCCGTGCAGCACGCCTACACCTCCGAAAATATAGAATGCACTGCGCCAGCCCCACATCTCACCCACTATACCGGCCAGGTAACCGCTGATTATTATCCCGATATAATATGCTGTCTGGTGTATGGACATTGCCGTGGCCCTGGTCTTCTCGTCATGGTAGTCCGCGATGAGAGAATAGTTGGCAGGACCGAAGAAGGCCTCTCCTCCGCCGGTGGCGAGACTCCTCATGATCACGAGCATCATGAATCCGGAGCTCAGTCCCGTGAGCATCGTGGCCCCGCTCCAGAACAGGACACTCGCCGTCACTATCCATTTCCGGCTGGCCTTGTCGCCCACATATCCGCCTATCGGCACAAGTACAGCATAGAAAAGGTTGAATATGGTGGCAATCGACCCGACCGCCACGTCGCTCAGTCCCAGATCCTCACGTATGAGAGGCAGGACCACATTGAACACCTGCCTGTCAGCCTGGTTCAGGAGATAGGCCACCCACAAAAGCCCCAGGACCTCCCATTTGTACCAGGACTTCTTCTGTAATCTGCCGCTCGTCATGGACATCAGAATTTCATATCCTTTGTTGATCCCGCCGCCTGCCGCCCGACAGTGGCCGTACCCTCAGGAAGGGCACTCCTGTCGATTATCACCAGAGGGCTGTCCCAGACAGGGAGCCCGGTGAACTTCATCCTGCCGCCAGAGATGTTGCCGTGGTATTCCGGAAGCGAATATATGCGTCCCGTAATCATGTCCACCAGCACAGGGTCCTTGAGGGCAAGCCCTTCCACCCACAGCTCGACACTGTCGAACTCCAGGGAGGACGAAGGTATGCGGTCGCTGTACCAGTACATCGCCCCTACTAGCCTGCCGTCCCCGCCGGCAAGACCGGCGACGGAAAGCTTCCTGGCCGTATTGCTCTCGTACCCGAGGGCGCCTGCCGTAAAGATCTTCTTGTCCGAGAACAGGTTCGCGAAATTGCGCACGGTATAGAATGACGGTCTCTTATATACCACTTCCTTGAAAAGGTTTGTCCTCATGAGGCCGAAGGACTGCTGCATGTTCGGGTACTGCAGGTCCACTATGGTGAAAATGGACGAACGGATACCCCTCATCCAGTCGGCGGCCATACGCCTGGCCACCCATTTTGCCTGGCTGTACTCGCTCCACTCGCAGTAACGCAGGGCATGCCCCCATTCCAGCACGGCAGGGCAGCCGCACTCCCCCTGGAACAGCTTGATATCAGGACTGTATGACTTCACCAGGGCAGCAAGGGCGTCAATCCCGGCCGAGGCATCGTCAGGGTTCTCGTAATAAGGGTGGAAGGAGATGTAGTCCAGAAGCCCGAGCTGGTCTCTTTCCTTCAGCAGGTCAAGGACTTTCCGCACATATCCCAGAGGCATGCGGGAAAGCCCGAAACCGATTATCTGCGCATCGGGCTCAATCCTTTTTATCACCTCGACAGTATTGGACAGGAGCACGGCATACGCATCATAATTCGTCTTGTTCTCGCCAAGGTTCGGCTCGTTCCATACTTCCCATTCGGTCACTTTCCCCTTATATCTGGTGACTATGGCCTCGACGAAATCAAGCCACGCCTCCATAGTCTCCCCGTCAGTGAAAATCCTGGACCCGAGCCCCTTCTCCGCCCCGTAGAGAGGGTTGCCGTACCCCAGATTTATCCACGGCTTCACACCTTCCTCAAGCATCCCGTCCACGATAGTGTCCAGCCAGGCGAAATCATACCTCCCCTTCTTCTGCTCGCATTTCGCCCATCCGCTCTGTATCCTGGCGGATGTCACCCCCAGTTCGCCGAGATACGGCTTGTACGCCTGGAAATCCCCGTAGTCCCTGTCAAGTGTCTCGCATCCGACAGACCAGTAGATGTTGGGGCCGAGCTCCTTGGCAGACCTGGCAGGCAGGACACCGACCTGCTCCAGTCCGGGACCGGTCATAAACAGTCTTTTCCATGTAACGGACCAGTGCGGCGTAGGGACAGGCTCCGCCGCGGACAAAGAAATGCAGGCCAGCAGGCCGAGCAATGCAGGTGTCTTATTCATCATTTCTAGATTTTTATAAAATGTTATTAAATTTTTATTTCAAACCGACATCCGGATATCTTCAATATTTTATTACCTTTGCACCGGATAAGCACCACACTTAACCAAAGTGAAATATCTGAACTTTTATGTAGTGTGTTGTAGTGTGGTACAAATATAGATTTTTTGGGTTTAACAAACAAATATTTTTGATTATTTTAACACAGTACGACCATGCCTTCCAGGATTAAAATTGATATCAACTCCCAGGTGCCCGTATATAAACAGCTTATTACCAGCATTGAGGACGGGGTGAGGACAAACATCTTCAAAGAAGGCGACCTCCTGCCGTCCATGAACGAGCTGTCGGCTTATCTGGACATTTCAAAGGAAACTGTCAAAAAAGCATATTCAATCCTCCGGGACAAGGGGGCGGTAGAGGCAATCCAGGGCAAGGGCTTCTATATCGCCTCGAAAGAATCGGGACGGAAGCCCAAGATACTGATGCTGTTTGACAAGCTGAGCACATACAAGCATGTGCTCTTCAGCTCTTTCTCCTCCACAATAGGCGGAGACGGTGAAATACTCATCCGCCTCCACGACCAGCAGGTAGATCTTTTCGAGCATTATATAGATGAATACATCGACCTTTATGACTACTATGTCATAACCCCGCACTTCCCTCTCGACCCGGGTACCCAGAAGCGGGTGATCAAGGCCATAAAGAGGATACCGAACAGGAAGCTGATCATCCTGGACAGGAACCTGGAGAACCTGCCTGGAAACTACGGGGCCGTATACCAGGATTTCACAAATGACGTATATGACGGGCTTTCCCAGGGGCTGAAAAAACTCAAGTCCCAGAAACAGCTGAACATCATCACCGAGTCATCCAGCTTGTACCACAAGTATATATGCGAAGGCGCCAGGAAGTTCTGCAAGGACAACGGCATAAAGTGCGAATTCTACACGGAGGTCTCCCCGGAGATAATCCGGCCAAAAGAAACATATCTGATCCTCAACGGACAGCTTGACAAGGAGCTCATCGAACTCGCTTATGCCGCCAAGGCGAAAAAGCTGAAAGTGGGACGGGACATCTGCATAATATCCTACAACGAGTCCCCTATCAACGAGATTGTCCTCAACGGGCTCACGACCATATCGACCGATTTCAGGGAAATGGGGGCAATAGCCGCACGGATGATCCTTGACAAGGACATGCGCAAGGTGAAATGCGATTTCAAAATGACCCGCCGGAATTCGTTCTGATCCCGACGGGCCACATACAATAGCATTAACACATATCATTTTATCTCCATTTCCACATATACCGGGAAATGGTCGGATGCATAACAGCCGTCATAAAGGGAGCCGTTGCACACATACTCCACAGGCCTTATCCCAGGTCCCTTGAAATATACATAGTCTATCCTCCTGGTGCTGTCCGGGAACGGCATCCTGAAGCCGTTGAAAGTGCCTTCTGGACCGGACTTCGAACCATCCGGCAGACACATGTACGAGTCTGTCCATGTCTCCCTGAGCACAGACGAGGCGCGTGCGGACGGAGGGGCGTTCAGGTCGCCGACAAAGACAGAGGGCAGTCCGCCGGTATTGTAGCGCCGCTCCATTTCATTGTAAATCTCCGCACTCCTTGAATTCGGGGCGGGATTCAGCGGACCGTGCGACACCATAAAAAAGAATCTTCTTCCAGGATGCCTAAGGTCTTCGACTGTCGCACAGCATCCTCCTCTGCGGAATCTGCCGTTGGCTCCCGTGTCATTCACTGTAGAGCTGTCCGGTGTCTCGGAAAGCCAGAAAAAATGCTTTCCGGAAAGCCGGAACCTGTCTCTCCTGTAGAAAATCCCCTGGGCTTTCCCGCCGCGGCCGTCCTGCGAATACGGACTGAAGAACCAGCAGCCGTACTCCATCCCGGCCGAATCCAGCAGGGCGGGAAGTTCCGCCTGTGTATCAAGGCTGGCCTCCTGGACACCGAAAATGTCGAACCCGTTATCCCTGACGGACTCCACCAGCCTGTACTTCCTGGAAGACCAGGCGTTGTCACCCTTGTCGACAGTCACCCTCAGATTATAAGTGCCTATCCTCACAGTATCCCCTGACGGGGCGCAAGACAGGCTTGCGGCCGCCGCACACAGGCATGACAGAATTATGGATGCTTTCTTCTCCATGGCTTCAATCCATCTGATAGTTCAAAGACTTGGGCCGTTCCATAGTCTGGACATACTCATGTCCCTCTTCGTCAGTGACAGTAATACGTACGGCGGAAGTGGCGGAAGCAGCCTGCGCCCGGAAGAAGTGCGACACATTCGATGTCGGGAATGTCATCTGGCTGCCCTTGTCCAGCTTCAGCATATTGTACGAGATGACATGCAGCGGGTCATAAGCCTTCACCCGTGTGACGTCCAGCTCTCCGGCCCCGTCCTCCTCTATCTTTATGCTCCAGTCTTCAGCCCAGTCGAACACATTGACCAGAATGATGTTCTCGTCGCTTGCCTGGTCATACCCGTGGGCATATTTCGCGAAATCGTCCTGGGCGGCAGACGGACATTCCGATGACTTCTCCAGCTTAATGGAATTCCTGTCATACGCGCGGAACTGGTAGTCCTCGTCCTTGCCTATGCATTTGTATCTCCAGCTGATACCGGTTCCGTCCATGTCAAAAACCTTATACCCTCCGACAGACCCGTCCCGGCAGATATGGTTCCCGGCGTAGCCTTTATGGCCTGTCCACCACCAGGTGGCGCATACGGCGGCGATATTGTGCTCACGGATATTCCCGTCCGAAACATTGAAATTGTAATGCGTATGGCCGGTCAGCACATTGACGTCATATCCTGAGAGCATGCCCTCAAGCTCTGCGGCCCCGTCGAAATTGTATGACGAAGAGCCGTCGGCAGAAGGCGCCTTGTGCATAGGCACGTGCATGCAGAGCACTACAGGGGTGCTTTTGTCCACTGTCCCGAGATCCGCTTCAAGCCAGGCAAGTTTCTCCGCGGTGATCCCGACCTCATAACTGTGGGAGGACCCCGAAGGCCCCTCGGGGTTGTCATATATCACATTGTCCAGCATTATATAATGGATGTCACCCAGGTTGAAGGAGTAGTCCGTAGGCCCGATAATACGGCGGAACGGCCCTGCCGCGAGAAAATCGTCTCCGGAGACAGACGGATCGTTGTCATGGTTTCCGGGCAGGCTGTAGACGGCACAGTCAAGCCCCTGAATATCATTCAGATAGTCAGAAAGGTCATAATTATTTGACTCCCAGTATGTATCCCAAGAGAGATCACCGAGGGCAATGCAGTATACAGGAATATTTTCCGACTTGCACTGCTCCAGATAGGCCGTCATCTCCCTCATGAAGCCGCCCTGGAACTGGCTCCGGTCGCTCACCCTGTCCACGAGGTGCGTGTCCGCAAATACGACAACGCGGTGCCTGGTGTTCTCCCTTGGATAAAGATTGAAATCGCACTGCTCCGTCACGTCGGCAGGCTGCCTGAGATATGTGAAGAACTGCGGCACGGTGCGCACCACCTCTGTCTCATACCCTGACGGGACAGAGACGAACACATAGCCGTTCTTCTTCTCGGACGCAAGCCAGTAGAACCCGTCCCGGTCCGTCGTAGTGACCTTGCAGCCGTCCGAGACGGCCACTCCCTGGAGCGGAGTGCCGTTATAGCCGACAAAACCCTTGATATTGCACCCTTCCTTATCAGGCACGTCCAGCCCGCTGGCCAGCACTATGGTGATCCTGCCCAGAAGCCTCTTTGCCCCGTCCCTGGAGACATACAGCCTGTACTCTCCGGATGCGACCCCTTCCGGAAGACGGAACGAGACGGAAGTGCCGTCCACACCTGAGACCGGGGCGCTGAACTCCTCCTCCGAAGCGACAGACTGCATCAGGACAATGTCCGTCATCTCGAACCCCGTCCCTTCCAGAGTGACCTCATCGCCATAATAGCCTTTGAACTGGGACGGCACGGACACCACCTCTATATCCATGATCCCGCCGGCCTCAGGCCCTTCCCCAGAGCAGCCGCAGACTCCGGCAAGGAGTGCGGCCGCCACCGTAAGGACCATGGCAATCCGGCATGATTTCCTTATGATTGTCATCAGAATATCCAATTAAGTGAAATATGCTTCAATGTCCAGTGTGTTACCCGCATATCAATATCCCGGATTAGGCTCGATATTAGGCATGACATCCAGGGTAGTGGTCGGTACCGGCCACAGATAATGCTTGTTTTCGTCAAACACCCTCTTGCCCAGGGTGATGGCATAATCTGTAAAGAAAGACGGGTCACCCTTTGCTGGCGGCACAGTGAAATCCGGGCAGCCGTTCTCGTCTATCTGCGGCACGGCGCCATGGAACCACATCCCGTCATCGAGGTAGCGTCTCTGCAGGGTCTCGTCCTTCTTCGGCAGACCGTAATTGTAGAAGTTCATGACCTTGCCTGATATCCTCCATCTGTACATGTCGAGATAACGCATGTTCTCAAAAGCGAACTCCATACGTCTCTCAGTCCTTATGATAGTCCTCAGAGCAGACTGGCCGGTCTCTGTCACGGCAGGATAGCTGTCAGTGGCGCTCCTGTCCACACCGTATGCCCTGGCACGCACGTCATTGACCGCGTCCAGCACCGACTGGTCTATCTGGTTCAGCTCCATCTTGGCCTCCGCATACATCAGGAGCACATCCGCATACCTGAGGATCTTCTTGTCAGGCTCCACCTCGAACGGCGAGAGCCAGTCTTCGTCTATGCCTTTCCTGAGCACGAGGCCGTTGTAGGAAGCGTACTGGTTGGAAGTCCCTTCTATGAGATACGACCTTGAATCATTGTTCACGACTTCCTTTCCCTCCCTGTCACTGTAGACTGTGGCTTTCTCGAAATGGGGGTTGTACTCGACCCCCAGATGCTTGGTCCCGAACTCCACGATGGTATATGCACACCTCGGGTCCCTGTTCTTGAAAGGCTCATGAGGGTCATAAAGAGGGGACTCGTCAATAGGGAGGCCGTCAGTGCACAGGAACGAGCACAGCAGGTCCCATGACGGGCAGACCGTAGTGCAGGAGGACGCCCCGGAGAGCCTGGAAAGCTTCGCCGTGCATGACTGCCCGTTAAGATACTGGTACTTGGAATTGTTGGACAGTATCTTTGATCTCGGAATCACGAAAATCCCTTCAGGGGAGTTCTTCGTCGACTGCAGGAACAGCTTGTCGAACCCCTGGTGCAGGGTATAGACATTCAGGTCCATGCATGCCTTGGCAGCCTTGGCGGCCACATCGAAGAGGCGGTCCGCTTCAGCCATGTCGGCCAGGCCGTATGTCTTGTCCCACTTCCGGATTGACGCGAAGTACAGGGCCGTCCTTGCCTTCATGCCGTATGCAGCCCCTTGTGTAGCCCTCTGCACCTCAGACCCGCCGTACTGCACAGGAAGCATAGGCACCACGGCATCGAACTCGGCCAGCACATCCTCCAGGACCTTCCACCGGTCCTCCCTTTCAAGGAGATAAGCGGCATCCCTTCCTTTCTCTGTCTCGATGTCGATGTCCTCATCCACGACTACCACGTCACCGAAGTGCATCAGCAGCCTGGAGTAAAAGCAGGCGCGGTAAAAACGGGCATTGCCCATTATCCTGTCATAAGTCTGCTGGTCCATCTGTCCCTCGAGCTTCCTGAGCTCGGTGATGATCTTGTTGCACCTGTTGATGCCCGTATAAGTCTTGTCCCACATCTGCTTCACCACAGGGTTTGTACCGTTGAGGTTCCCGTTGGTGAATGTGATCATGGTGGTGCGGTTGGTGAAGTCGTCCGTCAGGGCGTCAAGTTCGCACTGGTTGCCGTCCGTCCATTCATTCCGCTCCTGCGGCCAGAACTGGTGGAGCAGTATGGCATTGAGGTTCATCTCGAACTGCTCCGCAGTGTTGAACCAGTTGCCGGTAGAGGCCTCATCCAGAGGCGCCAGGTCAAGGTTACTGCACGAAAACAGCGCAGCGCAGCCGAAAGACGCTGCTATTAATTTCAATGGTCTCATATCTTTTCAATTGCTAATATCATGTGTCAGAACGTTACAGATGCGGAAAGGAGGACGGACTTAGTGATAGGGTAAGCCGACGCTCCTCCCTCTGGATCCCAGCCTTTAGGGAAATGGCTGTAGGTGAAGAAGTCGGTCAGAGTCACTGCGAGGCGGAGATTCTTCACATATATCTTTTTCATCCACCTGTCCGGAAGAGTATAGCCCAATGTCATGTTCTTCACCCTGAAATACGATCCGTCGAACAGCCAGAAATCTGAATAGGCGTAGTTGCTCTCATTGCTGTTCCACGAGTATCTCGGATACTTCGCCGACATGTTTTCCGCTATGGTGTTCTTGCGGCTCCACGACTTGCCTATGATTTCCGCGGGGATGTTGTACCACTGCGACCTCAGAGGCTGCACCATATATGAAGACAGATATGAATTCCTCTTGCCCACACCCTGGAAGTCAAGACTGAAGTCTATGCCTTTCCATGCCAGCGATATATTTCCCCCGAAATTGAAATGAGGGAGAGACGACCCCAGCACGGTACGGTCATACTCATTGTTGATCAGAGGGTTGTCCGGATCCGCGTCGGCGAGGTTCCTGTACTTGATGTCCCCCATCTGCTCATTGCCGTATTTCGCCGCGTTGTCCACTTCCTCCTGAGTCTGGAAAAGTCCGTCGCTCACAAACCCGTACCATGAATTGTACTCGACCCCTTCCTTTATTATCTTGCCTCCGCTTATTATCTCCTTGCCTCCGATATATCCCATTTTCGACACGTCGTCAGAAAGGTTGAAGGATACCGAATAGCTGAAATCACCCACATTGTCTCTCCATCCCAGAGTGATTTCCCACCCTTTCGTATCCATCGTACCGACATTGTCATAAGGGTCTGTAAGGCCGATGATAGGAGCGATAGGCACTGTCAGGAGCATGTCGTCCGTCCTTTTGTAGTAATAGTCACCGCTGAAGGACAGCCTGTTGTCAAGGAACTCCAGGTCGAGTCCCACATCATATGTAGTGGTCGTCTCCCACGAGAGGTCGTTTATCACCGCCGCAGTCTGCGAATAGCCCGGGATTGCAGTCACGTTGTTCCCCACATATCCGACAGAATAGGCCGGGGTGAGAGTGCTCTGGTACGGATAATACCCCTGGATCCTTTCGTTCCCGAGCTGTCCGTACGAAAGTCTCAGCTTTCCGAAATCCAGGACATTCCCGGCCGCCTCCATGAATTTTTCATTGGTGAACACCCAGCCGGCAGAAGCGGAAAGGAAGGTCCCCCACCTGTGCTCCGGGGAGAAACGGGATGACCCGTCGACTCGTATGTTGCCCTGTATATAATACTTGTTCTTGTAGTTGTACATCACCCTGCCGAAGAAAGAGCGCCGCGCAAGCTGGTACACATTCTCGCTCTTTGCCACTACGGCGTCAGTGCTTCCGGCCGAAAGGTACGGGATCATGGAATGAGGGAATGAAGAATTGGACGCCATCAGCCCTTCTTCCGTATACCAGTAGTTCTCGTATCCGGCCATTGCGCTGAAGTTGTGGTCCTCCCCGAAAGTCTCTGAATAATTGGCGTATATCTGGGAGGTATGGCTGAAGATGTCGTTCCGTCTTTCCACAAGGGATGTCTGGGTCGCCTGCGAAATAAAGTTGTTGCTTGTGGCGGACATGTCGTCAGGACTGCTCCAGTACGGGACCTGCTTTGTGAAGTCCTTTGTCTTGGTGTAAATGAACTCCGGAGCGAACACTCCCGTTATAGTAAGACCCTTGACCGGGGTTATGTCAAGCTGGAACTTGGCCCCGGCACGGTATATGTCCCTGGTGCGTGTCCCGCCGTCCATAAGGGCGGCATATATGTTATTCGAGTCTTTTCCCGGTGCCCAGTGGCCGTTGCTCCACTTCGCCGCATAAATCGGAGGGATGAACCTCATGAGAGAAGAAGGCGATGTCGCAGGGTCAAGCTCGTCCGTCTTGCGGAGAGAGATGTCGGCCGCAGCCCTCATCCACTTGAAGATCTTGATATCGTTGTTAAGCCTTATGTTGTACCTCTGCCATTCGAGGTTCTTGGTGAAAAGGCCATCCACGTCGTCATAGTTGACACTCAGGACAGTGCTGTATTTCTCCCCGCCCGACCTGACAGACAGGCTGTGTGTCTGGCGCAGAGAATATTTCTTAAGCAGGAGGCTGAGCCAGTCCACATTGGGATAGAGGTCCGGGTCGGCGGCATTGTTCTCCCAGTAGCTGGAGATATACTCTTTCGAGAATTCCTGGTACCATCCTCCGGCCGGGGTGTCGTTGTACCGCAGCTCGTTGACAGCATTCATATATCCGACAGCATCAGCGTAATCAGGCATGGCGGTCGGCGAGTCGAAGCCCACAGTGTAACTGTAAGAGACGCTTGTGCCCTGCCCGCCTCCGCGCTTGGTCGTGATGAGGATTACTCCGGCAGCAGCCTGCGACCCGTAAATAGAAGCCGACGCCGCATCCTTGAGGACTGTAATGCTCTCTACGTCAGAAGAGCTCACGTCGGTCAGGCTACCCGGCACACCGTCTATAAGTATGAGCGGGTCGGACGCGCCCTCGGTCATGGAAGTGATACCCCTGACCCGTATCGTGGCCTCCTCCCCCGGAGCGGAGCTTGTCCTGGTCACAGTCACACCAGGCATGGCGCCCTGCAGGGCAGTCGAGATCGTCGGCTGCTGGCGGCGCATGAGGGATTTGTCCGAGACAGAACTCAACGCGCCGGTGAGGTCCTTTTTCTTGACTGTACCGTATCCGACCACCACTACCTCGTCAAGCAGGGTGGTATCCAGGTCCAGCACCACATTGAGAACGCCGCCGGCAGCCCGCGACAAAGGCAGAGTCCCGGTCTTGTACCCTATGCAGCTGACTACGACGGACGCTTCCGGGGAGATATCCGACGGGAGACTCAGCATAAAAGAACCGTCCAAGTCAGATGTAGTCCCGTATGTAGTCCCCTCTATCATGACAGCAGCTCCTACAACAGGCTGGTTATCAGATCCTACTATTGTCCCTTTCACAACACTGTCCTGGGCGTGCAGCATCCGGGGGAACAACAGCGACATCAGAATCAGACACAGAGAAACCGCAAATCCCTCTGAAGTCGATTTTTCACGAAAAATTAATCTCCGTTTTTTCATTTTTATCAGATTTTACTATATATTTGCACCACACTACAACACACATTAGATGGTCGGTTATATGTTTACTGTGGTTTAGTGTGGTACAAATATAGAGACCTTATTTTTATTATCCAAACATTATCGATTAAATTTAAGTTAAGTTCTCTGTCGGATTGGAATCAGGGACCATAACCCAAAGTAATACACTGAAATCATGAGAAAATTAATTGCAACACTGTCTGCCGCAGTCCTACTTACGGCTGTCCAGACGCAATTCACAGGCTGCCGGCAGCTTGACCAGGACGAACTGTCCGTCATAGATGTCTCTACCGGGGCCATAACCATAAGCGGCTCCGGGGGAAGCGCAAGCATCGATGTGCAAAGCAACGCCTACTGGAGCGTATCCATTGTCGACGAGACCGGGAGCACAGTCCGGTGGGTCTCCGCGGATGTGACCTCAGGCATGGGAGACATGACCCTCACCCTGACAGCCGACAGGAACACCACTGCAAAAGAAAGGAAGGCCGACATCCTGATCACAACTGACGGAGAGGATGACTCCAGGACAATAGGACTCACCCAGGAATCGGGGGTAAGCGAGACCGAGGGATACGGTTTCCCTATGGGAGAGATGTTCCTGATAAATGAAGAGGCGGAGCTTTCAAACGGATTCATCGACGGCAACTCCTGTTACCTGGACGGAGGCCTGATCATAACCCGCACAGGAGACGGGGACTCCGGGCTGGAGTTCTCATGCCCTTGCCACCAGTCCGCGACCTACCAGCGCGGCATCCAGGCATACAACTGGGAGCAGGGAGACGCATGGCTATTCGAGATACCTTTCAAGACACAGGTTTCAGGAGACCTGAGATTCGGCTTCGGCAGCAGAAGAGACAACATCACAGGCTCAAACCCTTGGAAATTCGAATGGAGCACCGACGGCTCGGAATGGAAAGAGTCCGGATCCGCTCCGGTGCAGGGAGGGTCCAACGCAGTATGGAAATTCATCGATTTCACGCTTGACAAGGCTGTCCCTGCAGGAGGGAAGCTCTATATACGCATGACTCCTTCAAGTGTAGAGATAGGGAAACTCGGCACTGAAAAGAAACCGAGCGCGCTTTTCCAGCACGGAATCACTCTGACGCAGGCCCAGGCGCCCCTTACCGATGTCCCTCCGGCAGATGACAAGCTGGTGGTGTTCTCCACCGGCTTCGATGAACTCTCCGGGGTCGACAACGCTTCGGACATCACGCTTTCAATGGGGTATTTCAACTCCTGCTACGGAGGGACATATGCTGTGCCTGACGGGCTTAAAGACATAGTGTCCGTGTCAAAATGCCTCACCAGACCGGGATATCTCCAGATAGGGAACGCCACCGGGGACGCGCAGGGCACATATTCAGTCGCCATGTCCGGGCTCCAGAGGATGGGGATACAGCGCACCGACCTCAAAGTGACATTCAAGGCAGCGGGATACCAGGATTTCGGTGACCCGTCCACGGGAGACTTCACAGTGCTGACAGACTCTTCCAGCGGGGCGGCAGCCGAAAACGGAGGGAAGACCGGAGAGCTGGAAGTCAACAGCTTCAGGGAATTCAGCATGAAAATAACAGGGGCGACACCGGCCACCGTTCTCACATTCACCAACCTGTCCCCGGAGACCAGGGCCTTTATTGACGATATTATAATAGAGGTGGACGGCAATACAGAATACACTCCCGGGACTTCAAACTAACAGCTTATGACAAGAATCCTTACAATCGCCCTGATCGCAGTCTGCGCATGGATCCTCCCGGCGCAGGGGCAGACTGTGGACAAAGGGCTGGCCTCCAGGATGGATCCTGCCGGGCTCCGGGAGCTGTACCAGATATGCAGGCACACGACCCTGTCAGTGCGGCAGCAGGAAAAGCTCGCGGGGCTGCTGGAAGAGTGCAGTGCGGAATTCAAGGATGCGCTTCTCGGCAATGACGGCTTCCTTACCCTCGAGGACGAGAAGCGTCTGGAGAAAATGCGGGACAAGGCTCTGAGAGCAACCCTTTCAGAGGCTCAGCTCCTGGAGTATTTCCGTTATCTGTGCGTACCTGAAGCCACACGGGCCGGGCATGAAGCCAGGGACATAGTATCCGGGCAGCTCAAGCTGACATACATGGAGAAAAAATACATAAACAACACCTTCTATGTCATCGCACAGGAATCAGGTGCAGTCAGGATGCTGTATAAAGGGCAGCCCGGCAGGATCCGCAGCGAGACAGAGAAGATCTACGAGCGCGAAATAGAATATCTAAGGCAAAAGAGCGGGATCTCCGTCGACAAAGACATGAAAGCGACCAGGGTGCTGATCATCAACGATTATGCTCCGTTGACGCCACAGACAGCGGAAAACCCTGCAAAATAACACACAAGAAAGAATCCAGATGAAAGAATTGAACAGAATACTGCTGGGTCTGGGGTCGGTTTCGGCCCTGGCACCGGCCGTCTCGGCGGCGCAGGAGGCTCCTGAAAAGACGCGTCCCAACATACTTTTCATTGCGGTGGACGACCTCAAGACATCCGTCTCGCCATACGGGGACACCCTGGCCAGGACCCCGTCCCTTGAAAGGATAGCATCGGAAGGGGTGACATTCATGAACAACTACTGCCAGTTCCCTCTCAGCGGCCCTACCAGGGCCAGCCTGCTCACCGGACTCAGGCCCTGTCTCTTATACACATCTCCGAGCCC
>JADIMB010000107.1 GCA_017694995.1 Candidatus Cryptobacteroides faecavium
CTCAAAGGCGAGGTACGATTCGCTTCACTCTACAAGACGTTCCCTGACCATGCGGCCGAACTCCTCCAGAAGACCGAGGAATACGCCAAGATCAGGCTCAACACCTACAAGAGACTCGCAGGCAAGGAATAATCCCATACGCCTGGCATGAATAAAAGACAGCGGTCCCGGAAACGGAACCGCTATCTTTTATTATGAGGCGCTGGCAGAATCCTGCGGCAAGCCACAGTCAATACACCGCTACTTTAATCACTCCGTCCTGGCGGTTTTCGAAAAGCCTGTAAGCCTCTGCAATACGGCTTAGAGGGAATCTGTGGGTGATAAGGGGTGTGGTATCTATCTTTCCCTCCGCTATAAGGCCGAGAGTCCTGGCACAGTCGCAGCCGTCCACTCCCCCTGTCTTGAAAATCAGGTTCTTGCCGTACATGTCTGGAAGAGGAAGAATCTGCGGCCGGTCATACATGGCCACAATGGTCACTATCGCATTGGGCCGTGCGCACTCCCATGCCATACGGAAAGTCCCGTCCGTGCCGGCCACCTCTATCACACGGTCCGCCCCTCCATGCCTGCTGTGGGACAAGACGAATTCCCTGCAGTGCTCCGGTCCTGTGACCAGCACCTGCGGATACATCCGCTCTATAAACCGTCTCCGCTCAGGTGATTTCTCGCATACGATTATCCGTTCCGGGGACTTGAGCATGGCGCACAGCAGAGTGCACACACCGGTAGGCCCGGCCCCGATTATCAGCACGGTATCCTCTTCGGATATGTCCGATATCTTCGATGCCCAGAATCCCGTGGCCAGGATGTCCCCCACGAAAAGGGCCTGCTCATCTGTCACACTGGCCGGGATTTTCGTAAGGCCCTGGTCCGCATACGGTACACGTACATACTCCGCCTGTCCGCCGTCTATACGGCATCCAAGGGCCCATCCGCCCAGAGGATCGGAGCAGTTGTTCACATATCCGTGCCTGCAGAAGAAGCACTCTCCGCAGAATGTCTCCACGTTGACGGCCACCCTGTCGCCCGGGACAACATTGTGCACCCCGCTTCCGGTCTGCTGCACAATGCCTACCATCTCATGCCCCACCGTTATGCCGGGGACCGCCCTCGGGACACTTCCGTGCTTGATATGAAGGTCACTGGTACAGATGCTGCCCAGGGTCACCTTCACTATTGCGTCCCTTTGCCCCTGCAGCTGCGGCACCGGCTTGTCTATAAGCTCGAACCGCCCTTTTTCTACATATGTATATGCCAGCATGATAGTATAAATCCGATGATGGTATTCATTTCATCAGCCTCAGGCCGATGCGTCCGCGCTCGAGGTCGAGGTTTATGACCATGACCCTGACTTTCTGGTGCAGCTTCAGGACCTTTCCGGGATCTGAGAGTCCGCGGACACCCATCTGCGAGATGTGGATAAGGCCGTTCTGCTTGATGCCTATGTCCACGAATGCGCCGAACGCGGTGATGTTGGTCACTATCCCCGGAAGCTCCATCCCTTCTGAAAGGTCATCTATGGTATGGATGTCATCAGCGAAGCTGAACTCCTGGGCCTCAGAACGCGGGTCCCGGCCAGGCTTGACAAGCTCTTTCAGAATGTCATTGATGGTAGGCAGCCCGAAATCCTCCTCGACAAAGTCCTGGGGGTGTATCTTTGAACACAGTTCCTTGTTGGCCACAAGCTCCGTAGTCCTGACCCCGAGGGAGGCCGCCATCTTCTCGACTATATGGTAGCTTTCGGGATGCACGGCGGAGTTGTCCAGAGGGTTGTCCGCACCCGGGATGCGCAGGAAGCCTGCACACTGTTCGAAAGCCTTGTCTCCGAGCCTCTTGACCTTAAGCAGCTCTTTACGCGAGCGGTACGGACCGTTTTCCGCCCTGTATTCGACAATATTCTCCGCAAGGGCAGGCCCTATGCCCGAAACGTAGCTTAAAAGGGACTTGCTGGCGGTGTTCAGGTTCACTCCGACACTGTTCACGCAGCTCTCCACGGTGTTGTCGAGCTTCTCTTTAAGGAGCGTCTGGTCCACATCATGCTGGTACTGCCCCACCCCGAGGGACTTCGGGTCGATCTTCACCAGTTCGGCAAGCGGGTCCATAAGGCGGCGCCCTATGGATACTGCCCCGCGGACAGTCACGTCATAGTCCGGGAACTCCTCACGGGCTATCTCGGATGCGGAATATATGGATGCCCCGTCCTCGCTGACCATGAAGACACGTACACCCTGCGGCTTAGGCACACGCTTTATGAAATCCTCAGTCTCACGGCCGGCCGTACCGCTGCCTATGGCTATGACTTCTATCCCGTACTTGCTTATCATATCTGACACGGCCCTGATGGACTTCACCTTCTCGCTCACAGGAGGATGCGGATAGATGGTCTCGTTGTGCAGGAGATTGCCCTGGGCATCCAGACATACTACCTTGCATCCTGTCCTGAAGCCAGGGTCGATAGCCAGGGTACGTTTCTGCCCCACAGGGGACGCCAACAGGAGCTGGCGCAGGTTCTCCCCGAAAATCTTCACGGATTCTATATCGGCCTTCTCCTTGGCCTGAGCCACCACCTCGTTGGTTATGGAAGGCTCCAGCAGGCGTTTATAGGCATCATCTATCGCTTCGTGTATCTGCTCTGCAAGCGGGGCTGCCGGGTACCTGCGCTCCTGACAGAAATCATAGTACAGCTTCTTTCCGCATTTTTCCGCATCCGCGTCCACCTTCAGGGTGATATAACCCTCCTCCTCGGCCCTGAGCATTGCCAGAAGCCTGTGCGGGGCGATGCGTGAAATAGGTTCGGAATAGTCGAAATAGGACTTATACTTGGCCGCCTCCGGCCCTGTGGCCTTCTTGGTCGCCTTTGCCACAAGCCTTCTGGTATTGAATATGCCGCGCAGAGTCTCGCGGACGGATGCAGTCTCGCTAAGCCGTTCCGCAATGATGTCCCGCGCACCGGAAAGGGCATCCTCCGGGGTAGCGACCTTGTCATTCAGGAACTTCGCTGCCTCTTTCTGCGGGTCTGCAAGGGAGACGGAGTACATCTTGTCGGCAAGAGGTTCAAGGCCGGCTTCCTTCGCTGCTGTGGCCCTTGTGCGGCGCTTCGGCCGGTACGGGAGGTACAGGTCCTCGAGCTCACGTGCATCCACGCAGTCCTCGACCGATGATTTCAGCTCCGGGGTGAGCTTCCCGAGCCCTTCTATTGTGTCCAGGATAGTGGCCTTGCGTTTCTCCATGTCCTCGAAGACCTGCGTCCAATGCCTTATCTCGGCTACGGCCACCTCGTCCAGGCCTCCAGTGCGCTCCTTCCTGTAGCGGCTTATGAACGGGATTGTCGCCCCTTCCTCAAAAAGTCTTGCGCAGTTCTCCACCTGCCACTCCTTCACATCCAGCCTTGAGGCTATATTCTTGATATAGATTTCTTTCATGATGATTATCAGTTAATGCCATTAATCAGTCTGTCCAAATCATGCAAATTTACAAAAAAGAACGATTGGAACGGCTGGCGGTACTGCATTCTTGACAACTATCATGGTCATCAAGGATAGTCCAGACAACTGCAGGCATAAGATTCCCGTATTGTCTTTCATTATTTGACGGTCAATTTATTAAATTTGCAGTATGAATTTCTTCCGGAAGCATATTATTCCTGTAAGTGCCGTCTTGACCCTTGCCGCGGTCGGATGTTATGAAGCATACTGGCTCCTGGGAATGTATAAAACCGGAAAGGAGTCTGCCGAATCTATAATCAGTTCATCTGTAACAAAGGCGGAAATGGAAGAGTATCTTGAGAGGACCAGCGTCGCGCATGGGGCTGATTCTATACACATCCTCAGCGTCAAGACCGAATCCATTCCGAAGGTGGTGTCGATGTCTATTGACTCGTTGAGCGGAAGGCCACATGCGATACAAGTACACAGGATTGACAGTCTGGGAAATTCCCTGGAAGACCTGCTGTCCCGAAGACCAGACCTGGACAAGATAGATTCCATGTTCTGTGCCCTGCTGGACAGTGCAGGACTTGACATAGAGTGCGAACTGGCATTTATGGAAAATGATGGCGCGTCAGGAACATTATCCGGCAAGGACAGTACCGGGGCCGAAGATGCCGGGAATGTGATACTTGCCGTACCTTCCTATGTCAATGACGGGTATTACCAGGTCAGTTCCGGCTCACTTACAAGACATATCATAGGGAATATGTCAGGGACAGTCGCCACCTCGGCAGGGATACTGCTGATAATCGTCATGGCCTTCTGCCTGATGGACAGGACTGTGAAGAAACAGCGGAAACTCGAAGAGATGAAAAACGATTTCACACGGAACATCACGCACGAGCTGAAAACGCCCATTGCAGTAGCATACGCGGCAAGCGACACCCTGCAGAAATATGATCTCGGGAACGACCCTGCAAAACGGGAGGAGTACCTGGCCGTCATAAAGGGGCAGCTTGACAGACTTTCAGGAATGGTGGAAATAATCCTGTCAACCGCGGTGGAGAGCCGCGCAGGTCTCAGACTGGACCTTGCAATGATACAGCTCAGACCGATGCTCGAGGATGCCGCATCCCAGACAAGGCTGAAAGCAGGCAAACCCTGCGACATAACCGTATCTGTACTCCCGGACAGTCTGGAAGCGACGATAGACAGGCGGCTCATGTCCAGCGTCATCCTGACAATACTTGACAACGCCGTGAAATATTCCGGTAACAGCGTGAAAATATCGGTAAAAGCATACCGGGACGGACAGAGGACACTCATATCCGTCTCAGACGACGGTATAGGGATAGCCCCGATGGACCAGAAACATATTTTCGAAAAATTCTACAGGGTCCACACCGGCGACAGGCATGATGTAAAGGGATACGGTATAGGGCTTTTCTTCGCAAAAACCATAGTGGAAAAGCACGGGGGAAAGATATCGGTGACCAGCAAACCGGGCAAGGGCAGTTCATTTGTAATAGAGTTGTGATATGGAAAGGATTTCTGTTCTGCTTGTAGAGGACGAGCCCACACTGGCGATGATTATCAAGGATGCCCTCGAGGCCGAGAATTTCACTGTCAACATCGCCAGTGACGGGGTGTCGGGCCTGGAAATGTTCCTCCGCTCGGATCCTGACATAATCGTATCTGATGTCATGATGCCGAAGATGTCAGGTCTCGAAATGGTGCAGAAGATCCGACAGACCGGCGCCCTTATTCCGGTACTGTTCTTGACCGCCAGGACCTCGGCTGATGATGTTGTCGAAGGATTCGAGGCCGGAGGCAACGATTACCTGAAAAAACCGTTCGGAATGAAGGAACTTGTAGTAAGGATGATGGCACTCCTCGGACGGATAGGGGTACAGGGAAAGGCCATCCCGGCAGAATACACTGTCGGCAAGTATATGTTCACACCTGCACGGCGGCTCCTGACCTACCTGCCAGACGGAGAAAGTGAAGAACTCCCGAACAGGGAAAGCGAAATCCTCAAGCGGTTGTGCGCAAACGGGAATCAGACAGTCCCTGCAAAAGAAATACTGCTTGACCTGTGGGGAGATGATGATTTCTTCAGCACCCGCAGCTTCCAGGTCCTCATATCACGACTGAGGCACAGGCTTTCAAAGGACCCTGGAATCAGCATCATGAACATAAGAGGAGAGGGCTATAGGCTCATCTGCTGAACTAAAAGTCAATGCAGAATTTCAGCATCAGTTCCCGCGGCCGGAGATAAGTCAGGGTGTATGACCGCAATGTCGCAGATACCGCGACATGCCTGTATCCTGATGTCCCTATGATGTTGTTCGCAAGAAGTGAGATTTCCCACCTGTCAGCCTTATAGCCCAGAGACACATCGCAGAAATAGTTCAGTCCGAACCCTCTGTCATTGCTGTGGTACAGCTCGTTGTCCATCGAAACCATCCAGCCTGAAGCCGGGCTGAAGTGGAAGTCGAGGTAATGGGACCAGTCCGTGACATGGCCGGCATTGTTGCGGCTGCTTGCCGTCATTCCAGACTGGCCTTCCACGGTCCACCAGCGGAATGGCCTGATGGAATAATCCAGAGACACGGAATACATATTCACCATTGCATCACGGACGGTTCCACCCAGAAAATAGGCATATCCCGTAGAATTGAGAGACCCGTTTATCCCTATGCGCGTCCTGCACCAGAGGAATGATTTGGCAAGCCTGCTGCCGACAATATATGTGTCGGAGTCATAGGTCCGGCCTGTCGCCCTCTGTACATGGATGCCAGACTCCATTGTATTTTCGTACAGTATATTGTCTGAAGACCTTGCATACATGGGTCTGAGATTAAAGAATATGCCGTTTACCGGATTCCTGTATGTATAGCCGGCCGAGATGATGTCCGAAGACTGCTCGCCGGTATCGCCGGTCCCTTCATATATGGAACGGTATGATGTATAAACGGGTGTGCCTATGACCTTTGTCCCTTCGTGTGGCATAGCCGGATGCCTGTAGCTGAATGAGAGTTCCGACTTGGGTGACACTTTCCATTTCCAGGACAGTGACGGCTCTATCCATATATGTCCTGATGATTCCCCTCCGTATGTCTGGTGCGCGTAACTTGTCTTTATCGAACCGGTAAGCCTGTGGCTGCCGAATGTCATCTGTACGGACGGCTCCCAATACGGCTGTGAGATCTGCCATGCGGTCCCGTTTATGTTCTGGTGCCTGTAGTCGAAACCTATGGTGTTCCTGAAATGGCACCTTCTGATCCTCTTGTTGAAACTCGCATTGTTCCGCGAAGAAAACATATTGATGTCCAGTAGTCTGGTGATGCCGTCTATTGTAAGTATCTGACCTGGCAGGTATGTGTCGCCAGTGGACGAGTTCACCTGCCACACATCTCCATGTGCAGTGGTATGGGAGATGGTCAGGTCCTCGGAAAGTACACGTTTGTAGGGTCTGACCATAAGGTCCGTACTGTGGCCGTTGTGCAGCATCCCACCGCTCCCGGAGTTCCAGTCCGCATAGACCTTCGTGCTGCTTCTGATGTATGTGCGGTCAGAGTTGAGCGTATAGCACAGTTCTCCCTTGATTTCGTTTTTCCTGGAAGTGATGTCATAATCCTCGGTGACGACCGGCATCCCGTCTATGGAGAGGTATGTGGTCGAATTTTCGCTGCGCAGCCTCTCCCTGTCATGGAATCCGCTCAGCTGCAGCCTGATATCCGAGTCCTTGCCTGTCTTCCACAGCATGTTCGCCGCGAGGAGATGGCTTGCATTGAACAAGTACCGCTCTTCGTCGAAGGAGGGACCGCCAAGCTCCGGCATGCTGATAAGCCCTTTTTCTGCCTGATAGCCTCCGAGGTCGGAGATGTCCTGCACCTCTGCGCCGATATCGGCGCCGGTATTGTTGTTCTTGTACATCATGAGGGTCTGGAACTTCTTGCTGAACTGCATGCCCATTATCCTGTTGTCATATACCACCCCCTCGCCTGCACCGGCATATCCTGCACCGAGATCTGCAAGACCCGTCCATACCGCTCTGGCGTCATCCTTAAGGACAATATTCAATGCCGCCTGTTCGCTGAAATCTATTCCCTTCAAAGACCTGACCCTCTGATGGTTCTCGAGGACCTGCACACTTTCCACCTTGTCCGCCTGTATATTGCTGCTCGCAAGGGAATACTGTCCTCCCATCAGGTCGAGGCCCTCTATATAAAAACTTCCGATGGCCTTCCCCTGGTACTCTATCGCCCCGTCGGATTTCACCTCGAGTCCGGGCATCTTGCTTATCACATCGGCGATGGAACGGTCCTGCACCTCCCTGAAACTTGCGACAGAGTATGTCAATGTATCCCCTGTTTCCGATATGCTTTCCGCAGTGACGGCCACTTCCCTGAGAGAGAACGCCTGCTCCTCGAGTACGACTGTATGGGGCGAAGCAAATTCGTCCATACTGACTGTCACCGTCTTGAACCCGATGAATGTCACTGTAATATGGTCTGTCCCCTCCGGGACTTCAAGACTGAAAAGACCGTCCTTGTCCGTGACGGCATATCCCGACGGCGTGTCCTTGTCTGACCAGGCTATTACATTTGCGCCGCAAAGGGCCTTCCCGTCACTGTCAAGCACCCGCCCGGACAATGTGACCCGGGCGGCACATGGAACGGTATACAAGAGCAGAAGGCCCAATAAAGACACCAGAAGGCGCATAAGGCAGTCACTTTAAATCCAGGTAATTCTTTTCGGACTGCACCTGGTTGGAAATGTCCTTGCCGCTGGCATCCACTATTCTTGTGACAGAGCCCTTGCCGAGAAGATTCTCCACGGCTTCGGAATATGTCTGTCCGGCATTTGACTTGCGTAAGGCAAGGTATTTCTTCCTGGTGCATCTGACTGCATCAGTCTTCCCGTACAGGTCCACATCCGTAGCGTCATGCACATCCTCTATACCGACTGAGGTAAAACGGAATATCCCGTCAGAATCCACTGCCTCGAGAATAAGTCCGGGCAGCCCGCCAAGCACATAAGGGCCGTAGGGTATGGGGATTTCAGTAGAATACCACACAGTCCATGTCCTGCCATAGACTTCTGCCCTGGCCTGGTGACATTCGTAGCCGCAGACCGTCTTTACGCTGTCAGTCAGTTCCCAGTCCATGTCCGGCAGACTCTCCTCGTACATCAGCTGATCGACGCCGACCTTATTCACATAGGTGTATTTTCCATGTTCCGGTGCCCCGATAAGGATCTCGAGGCTGTTCCTGTTCGGATAGCGGGAGCCGAGCTGCTTGACGGCATCCATTGCGGAAGCGATGTCGTCTGTCCCCTGGAGCGACTTGGCAGCTTCGCTGTGCCCACGCCAGTTCGGGCTGTAGAATACAGCTGTCGTATTTCCGATGTCAAGGTTCCACCTGTAAACACCGCGTGTCCTGTTGTACAATGCATCACAATCATAGGTGATGCGGTAGGCCGCCTTTTCCTGCGCATCCAGCAGCAGGGGCAGAAGCATAAATAGAATGGCAAGTGTCTTTTTCATGTCTGTCGAACTTTACAGTGCAAATCTCTGCAATAGGATCTGCAATCTTGTTCAACAGACCGTCAACTAATGTTAACTAATGTCAACAGGGATATGTCCCACAAACGGAATACGGTAATTCAATTCATTAAATTACATCGGATTACCGTATGAAGCTCGTCTTGATCCCCGGCTCCTTTTCCGGTACCGGCTGGCCTCCGGTTTTCAGGCTTTTCAGGACCCATGCCATGTTGTTTCCCAAAGTGCGCATCGTCTGCAGCCCTTCGGCATCCTGCAGGGCTTCACCTGGCAGACGGCCATGCACGCTGTTTCAATATTGGGAGCCTACAACAAGCATATCGGTTATCGTAAAATACTTGTTCAGCCGGTCAAACGTGGCACTTGCCCCTCCCCGCCGGCAGACGGCTACGCAGGCTGCCGGTTTGTAGCGCAGCAGCGACGATGATGAATAGAACAGCCTGTCGAGCAGGGCGCAAAGAGAGCCGTTGGGACCTGCATAATAGACGGGCGAACCGATGACGATGCCATCCGCAGTTTCCAGTTTCTCTCGGACCGTGGTGTACAGCGCATCTCCGAATACGCACCTTCCCGATTCCGCACAACGGTTGCAGGCGATGCATCCCTGCACTGCTTTTGTTCCGATTGAGACGATTTCAGTTTCCACACCATTCGCCTCCAGTGCCTTCGCAACTTCCGACAAGGCAATGTAAGTGTTTCCTTTACCCCTCGGGCTTCCGTTAATCAGTAATACTTTCATTGTTTTTCTCTTTAATTATTTAACGTCAGTTCGACGAATTAATGTTTAATAGTATTGTCATAAAAATCAATATTTTATATTCTTTGACCGAAATTCGTCATACTGACGTTAAGGATTTCCTCCGGAAATCCTGCCTGTTCACCCTCCAGTCACCTGTCGGTGACAGCCCCGTCGGGGCATGCGGCTCCGCTTCGCTCCGCCGGCACCTGCGCTGCTTCGGTTCCCTCACGGAAACCTCGCTGACGTTCCGGTGCGGCCCTGATGTTTCCCTGCCGTGGCATTGCTGAATGATATCACATCCTTTGTCCGGCGGAGTTCTGTTT
>JADIMB010000108.1 GCA_017694995.1 Candidatus Cryptobacteroides faecavium
TTCGAGGCGTGCGAGATAGCGAGGTTCAGCCCGGACAAGAGACTCAGATACGAAAAGGAGATGATAACGGAAAGGGACTACAGGAACATACTCGAGACCGCCCGCGAGGACGGCTTCGCCGAGGGTGAGGCTAAAGGAAAAGCGGAAGGTCTTGCTGATGGCGAGGCCAAAGGTCTGGTTAAAGGGAAAGCCGAGGGCCGTGCCGAAGAAAAAGTTTCAATAGCCAGGGCCATGCTGGCCTCAGGGATGGAGCATTCTCTGATTTCATCTCTGACAGGGCTCCCGGAAGAGGAGGTCAGGAGGCTGTAGGCCAAGAAACCGTTTTGAAAAAACAGATACACCGGAAAGATCCGTAAACGGATTTTCGGAAAACTCAAAACCGCTTCTGAATCTCGGAAGACCTGCTGATTACTATATATGACAATGGCTCGAAAGGGGGCTTTATGCTTGCATCTGCGCAAGCCTTGAAGCTCCACCTTTTGAGCCACTATCAGTCTGAACCCGGTACCATAGTCCGGAGTGAAGTAAGGAATATTATCTGCCGACTGTGACTTTCAGCGGATGAGCCTGGGCAAAGGCGAAGTCCTTCACTGCCGAGGCCCACTGTTCTGCGGATGCTATACCGCCCTGGCTCCATCCAGACCCGGTCCAGACATCGAAGCGCTTGCCCGGTATGGCGACAGCTTTCAGGACGGCATGCCCGTCCATTGTCCCTGCTGTGACATCCTGCTCGGCGGCATCCACCACCAGTCCGACGGATATGTCCCCGTCTCGCTCAGGGTCGGAAGTGTCCGAGGCTTTTTCTGTGAATGCGATGTACCGGTCCCCGTCTGTCCGGGCGATGACATCATGCTGGACTGCCCCCAGGACTACAGGGAGCCTGTCCACATTGCAGTTGAACCATGTGGAGATTTTCACGAAACGTGAGCCCGCATCGAGGCTGATTTCTCTCGTGACGGAACACATTTTCCTGTCCAGCTCGAATTCGTCGCAGGTGAATACGGCCTTGGTACGTATAGGGCCGTTGCAGATTCGCTCCTGTGTGGCCCAGTTGTCCCCGGTTATTATCTTCTCCCCGATGTAAGGGGCGCAGGCTCCGCCTCCGAGAGTAGCATCTACTTTGTAGCAGTCCATGCCCTCGCCGTAGTTGTGGTGGTAGTCGTTTTTGGCGAACCATTCGTCGATGATGAGCCTGTCTGTGGATTTCACCCAGATGTCCTGGCCGAGTGTCCTGGGAAATTCAAGTGCAGGGCCGTAGATACGTCCTGCTATGAGGTCGTTCTCGTATGCATAGTCATCAGCCCTTTCAGGTACATGCCGGCTGTACACCAGGGTGTCGTACTTTTCACGCACTCCGGATACAACGGTGTACCTGCAAGTCTTTCCTGCCGGGACATCCGCCTGGAAGATAAGCTTTTCCTGGCCGGTACGCTCGGTGTATACCTGGACCGGGACCTGCCTCCCGGCGCTGTCAAGCACTACTGCGTTCTCTTCCGTGAGCCTGCCGTCCAGTGCGGTGAGGTCGCTGAAAAGTATCTCTACCGTCTCTGCTTTCCTGGGAAGAGAAGAGTCGTTCTGCACCGTAACCGTGACGGGTTTCTGCCCGGTGCATGATACGGCGATGGCCGCTATGCAGATTGTCAGTATTGTGTTTCTCATTTTCATTCTGTTTTGATTCATCATTTTTCCTGGAATGCAGGGCGGACGGCTACTGCGGCTGCTTGCCTATGTAAGCCAGGATGCCGCCGTCCACATATAGTACGTGCCCGTTCACGAAATCCGATGCGGAAGACGCCAGGAATACTGCCGGACCCTGCAGGTCCTCCACCGTGCCCCAGCGGGCGGCAGGTGTCTTGGCCACTATGAACGAGTCGAAAGGATGGCGCGAGCCGTCGCTCTGGCGCTCGCGCAGCGGTGCAGTCTGAGGCGTCGCGATGTAGCCCGGGCCGATGCCGTTGCACTGGATGTTGTACTGCCCGTACTCGGAAGCGATGTTCCTGGTGAGCATCTTGAGCCCGCCCTTGGCGGCGGCGTATGCCGAAACGGTCTCGCGCCCCAGTTCGGACATCATCGAGCAGATGTTTATGATTTTCCCGCCTCCGTTCTTTATCATTGACGGGATGACTGCCTTGGATACGATGAACGGGGCGTTCAGGTCCACATCTATCACTTGCCTGAACTCCTCTGCCTTCATCTCTGTCATCGGGATGCGCTTGATGATGCCGGCGTTGTTCACCAGGATATTGACCGGCCCGAGGTCTTTTTCCACCTTGGCCACGAGCTCCTGTACCTGGTCCTCTTTGGTGACATCGCAGACATATCCTCTGGCGTCGATGCCTTTTTCCTTGTATGAGGCGAGGCCCTTGTCCACAAGCTCCTGCCTGATGTCGTTGAATGCGATTCTTGCACCTGCCTGGGCAAATGCGCTGGCGATCGCGAAGCCTATTCCGTAGGACGCTCCCGTGACGAGAGCGACTTTACCTTCAAGTGAAAAGTTTACCATTGTATTAATTGATTTAGAGGTTCTGTATTTCCCTGGCTCCGGCTATATAGCCAAGGGCTTCCCTGCACATCTGCGTGATCCTGCCCCAGTCCCCGCCTGCTATGGCGTCTTTCGGGAAAAGTTTAGAGCCCATGCCCACGCAGGTAACCCCGGCCTTGAACCATGCCTCCAGGTTCTCCCTTGACGGGTCCACACCTCCTGTGACCATGATCATTGACCATGGCATCGGGGCCAGGATGTTCTTCACGAATGACGGTCCTCCGACATTTCCGGCCGGGAAGACTTTGCACAGGTCGCATCCTGCCTCCTGGGCGAAACCTATCTCGCTGACGGAGCCGCATCCCGGGCAGTACGGGATGCACCGCCGGTTGCATACCCTGGCTATGTCAGGGTTGTACAGCGGCCCGACTATGAAGTTGGCCCCCAGCTGAATATACAGGGCGGCTGTCCCTGCGTCCACTATCGTGCCGGCCCCGAGTATAAGTCCGGGGCATTCCTTCGCGGCGTATTTAACCAGGGCTCCGAAAATCTCCTGGGCGAAGTCACCCCTGTTTGTGAACTCAAATGCGCGGACTCCTCCGTCATAGCATGCCTTGAGGACATGCTGTGCAGTCTGAAGGTCGCTGTGGTAGAATACAGGGACCATCCCTGTCTCCTTTATCGCAGCAAGTGTCTGAAGTTTTGTGTATTTTGCCATAATCATATATTTTAACGTCAGTTCGACGAATTTATGTTTAACAATATTATATTAAAAATCAATATTTTATCATTTATGACAGGATTTCTGTAAGAAATCCTGTCTGTCCACCCCCAGTCACCTGCGTTGACAGCCCCGGTGGGGCATGCGGCTCCGCTTCGCTGCGCCGGCACCTCCACTGCTTCGGTTCCCATGCAGGAAACCGCTCCGGTGCGGCCCCGTCGGGCCTTCCTATCTTATTCCCGGACTGCTATCTCGACACTCTTCCGGAGCCGTCGCCTTTCATGAGGTTCTCGACCTCGGCTACTGTCACTTGGTTGAAATCCCCGAAGACGGTGTGCTTGAGACATGATGCCGCCACAGCGAAATCCAGGGCCTTCTGGTCGTCACCTTTGTACGTAAGCAGCCCGTAAATGAGGCCTCCCATGAACGAGTCTCCGCCTCCGACCCTGTCCACTATGTGCGTGATGTCGTAGCGCGGGGACTTGTACAGGGTGTCCCCGTCGAAGAGGACACCGCCCCAGGTGTTGTGGTTGGCGTTTATCGAGCCCCTCAGGGTGACTATCACCTTCTTTGCCTTCGGGAACCTTGCCATGAGCTGCCGGCATACGCTCTCGAACTTGGCTGCGTCGACATTGCCTCCGGTGGCCGTCACATCGAAGCCTTCCGGCTTTATGCCGAAGACTTTCTCCGCGTCCTCCTCGTTGCCCAGTATGATGTCGCATCCTTCCACCAGCTCCGGCATCACCTCCGAGGCGGTCTTCCCGTATTTCCAGAGGTTCTTCCTGTAGTTGAGGTCGCAGGAGACCGTGAGCCCCAGCCGGCCCGCCGCCTTTATGGCCTCAAGGCATACATCCGCCGCCCCCTGGCTGATGGCGGGTGTGATTCCCGTCCAGTGGAACCAGTCGGCCCCGCGGAACACCTCATCCCAGTCGATCATCCCTTTCTGTATCTCCGATATGGATGAATGTGCCCTGTCATAGACCACTTTGCTGGCCCTTGCCACTGCACCGGTCTCCAGAAAGTATATCCCCAGCCTCTCCCCGCCGAAGATGCAGTGCCTGGTCGATACGCCGTAGCTGTGCAGGTCTTTCAGACAGCTGCGGGCTATATCATTGTCAGGAAACCTGGACACGAACTCGGATCCGATACCGTAGTTGGCCAGGGAAACTGCCACATTGGCCTCCCCGCCGCCGAATGTGGCTGCGAATTCTTTTGCCTGCGAGAACCTGAGATACCCAGGAGTGGACAGGCGGAGCATAATTTCTCCGAAAGTGATAACTTTTGCCATTTTTGTATAATTTTGAAACGATAGTCGTGACGGCAGGTCCGGCTGGCTGTGCGCCATCTGGCGGCATCTTCCGGACAGACATTGCAAAAATAGCAATTTTTTCATTTCCGTGAACGTGCACGGAAAGAAATTATTATATTTGTGGAGAATAAATGAATTTCTTGGCCATGGATAAAGACAGCAAGATTACTATAAATGACGTGGCACTGGCCGCCGGTGTGTCCAAAGGGACTGTGGACAGGGTGCTGCACAACAGGGGGGAGGTCTCCAGGAAAAGCCGGGAGAAGGTCATGAGGGTCATAGACGAGCTTGGATACAAGCCCAACCTCTATGCCTCTGTCCTTGCTTCGCGCAGGCTCCAGAAGATAGTATGCATCATCCCGGAGTATTCACCGGGGGAGTTCTGGGAACTCACGGCCCGCGGCATCCGGTCCGGCCAGGAGAAATCCTCTGTCTTCGGGGTGAAGGTGGAGACTGTGCAGTATGACCAGTATGACGTGGAATCGTTCATCAGCGCATGCCGCAGGACTCTGGAGATCGGCCCTTCCGGAGTCATCCTCGCGCCGATGTTCCGTGCGGAGACGCTCAAGTTCGTGGGGGAGCTCCGTGAGAAGGGTATATATTATATGTATATAGACTCACGTCTGGACGATGACGGGTATATGGCTTATTTCGGGATGCCCATGTACCAGAGCGGCTACCTTTGCGCTGACATACTCACATGGGGAAGGCCTGTCAGCAAGGTGCATGTGATAAGGATCGCAAGGGACAAGCGGGGCCTGTCCGACCCTACTGTCTCAAGAAGGGTGGGATTCATGGACTATATGGCCGAGAACCGTCCTGAGTGCCAGGTGGACAATGTGTTCATAAACCCCAAGGACACGGGTGACATTTATGCAAGGCTGGATGCGCTCTTCGCGGCGGACCAGGATCCGGAAAAATATATCGTAATGTTCAATTCAAGGATACATCTCGTGGCTGACTATCTGAAACACAGGGATATACATACATGTCGCGTGGTCGGGTTCGATGTGCTGGAGAAGAATATGCAGGCCATGCGGGAGGGGTATGTGCAGATGCTGATCGCCCAGCATTCCGACCTGCAGGCCGAGGCTGCGATATCCGCCATGGCGGACAGGCTGCTGATAGGCAAGCCTGTGGCCAGGAGGGACAACTATACCCAGATGGACATAATCAACAGGTACAATTGTGACTATTACCTGTAGCCCATGAACAATTTTTCTTGAAAACCGTCAAAAAATGCAAGTCCGGGAAAAAGCTGCAGAGTAACTTTGCATAGTCGGAAGGACTGTCCCTGCCGCATATTAATGACACTTTTATGGACCTTATCGCTAGACTGACCCCGGCCGTGCTGGCTTTTGCCACGGCCATGTCCCTGGTCACGGGATGCAGGGAATCCGGATATTCAGACCTTTACAGGGATCTTCCTTTTGAGATGGACGAGATCCCGCTGCCTGATATTCCTTCCCGGAGTGTGGATATCAGGGACTTCGGAGCGTGCGGTGACGGACAGACTCTCAATACCGGGGCTTTCCGCGACGCCATAGAGTATCTCAGCTCCAGGGGAGGCGGACATCTGGTCGTGCCTGAAGGCATCTGGCTCACCGGTCCCATCACCCTCAAGAGCAGGATAGACCTGCATGTCACTCCGGATGCCGTGATCCGGTTTTCTCCGGACAGGGACCTTTACCCGATAGTGGAGACAGTGTTTGAGGGGCTGGACACCAGAAGATGTCTCCCTCCGGTCAACGCAGACGGCGCAACGGACATTTCCATCACGGGCGGAGGTACCATAGACGGGTCCGGTGATGCATGGAGACAGGTGAAGAGGTCCAAGATGGCTCCGTCCCAGTGGAAAACCCTGCTGTCTTCCGGAGGATTCACCGACGAGAAAGGCGATATATGGTATCCGGACTCATCGTCCTGGAGGGGCTCGCAGGTCAGTGACGCGTTCAATGTCCCGCAGGGACTTGTCTCGGACCGTGAGTGGGAGGCCGTGAAGACATATCTGAGGCCTGTGATGATAGGGCTGAAGGAGTGCACCAATGTTCTTCTGGAAGATGTCACCTTCCAGAATTCCCCTTGCTGGAATATACATCCCCTGATGTGCCGTAATGTCGTGGTGGACAATATCACTGTCCGTAACCCGTGGTATTCCCAGAACGGGGACGGCATTGACATAGACTCATGCGAAGGGGTGATACTTGTCAATTCCGTATTCGATGTCGGGGACGACGCCATCTGCGTGAAGTCCGGCAAGGACGAGGACGGGCGCAGAAGGGCCAGGCCTGCACGCAACCTGGTGGTGTCCAACTGCACGGTGTACCACGGCCATGGCGGTTTCGTCGTGGGGAGCGAGATGTCCGGCGGGGTGAGCAATGTTTCAGTATCGGACTGCCGTTTCCTGGGGACTGACGTGGGCCTGAGGTTCAAGAGCTGCCGGGGCAGGGGCGGAGTGGTGGAGAATATCTATATCAGGGACATAACCATGATGGACATCCCTGCAGAACCGCTTCTTTTCGACCTCCACTACGGTGGCAAGTCCGCTCTGGAGTCGGCCGGGGACGGAGGAAGTCAGGTATATGACATAGAGATGGTCCCGGCTGACGAGACTACACCTGAATTCAGAGATATTTTCATCAGCGGGATAGTGTGCAGCGGAGCCGGCAGAGCCATGTATTTCAACGGTATTCCTGAGAAGAACATTTCCGGTATACATGTGAGCGACTGTGTCGTCAGCAGCGATTCAGGGGCGGATATCCGCTATTCTGACGGAGTGCTCCTTGAGGATGTGCGCATTGACCAGCGGGAAGGAGCCGGTTTCACGTTGGCCAACTGCCGTAATGTCACCCTTGAGAACTGCTCTGATGCCTCCGGTCCGGTCTCGGCCGGGAATATGCACGTATACAGGAGCGAGAATGTAAGTGCGGGAGAGGAATGAGTGTGAGACTTCAACTTTTTGAATTGACTTTATGAAAAGAATTGTTTGGGCACTGATCTTATCGGCCGTGGTACAGGTATTGGCAACGGATGCCGCGTACGGCCGTGGATATGACGAGCGGGATATTGCCTGCGCCGGGCGGCAGGATGCCGGGGAAGGCTGCAGGAAGATTGTGCTGAGGCTGATGGGGGATTCCACAATGGCCGACAAGGATCTCTCGAAAGGAAATCCTGAAAGAGGATGGGGGCAGAGGCTTCCTTCCCATCTGGACAGCTGTGTGCAGGTGGTGAATTATGCGCAGAACGGCAGAAGTACCAGGAGTTTCATCACCATGGGCCTGTGGGACAAGGTAAAGGGGGACCTTGAAGAAGGAGACTACCTTTTCATCCAGTTCGGGCACAATGACTCAAAGGAAAGCGACCCTGAAAGATACGCCCCGGCATACGGGGCCTATACGCAGAACCTGGAGATGTTCGTGGAGTATGCTCTGTCCACCGGTGCAAGGCCGGTCATCTTCTCTCCCGTGTCCCGCAGGTGGTTCGACAGCGGGGGGAATCTCAGGAAAGACTGCCACGGGGATTATCCTGAAGCGGCAAGGCGGGTGGCCCGGAAGTACGGCATCCCGTTTATAGACGCCAATTCAATCACCCAGGAATGGCTCTCTTCCGCAGGGGATGTGCCTTCCAGGAAATATTATATGTGGATAGAGGAGGGTACAAATCCCAGACATCCGGACGGTCTTGTGGACAACACTCACACAAATGCTGCAGGGGCAAGGAAGATTGTCGAACTGCTGCTGCCTGCCATTGTGGAGGCTGTCCCGGAGCTGGAGAGCCACGTGCGTGAGTATGATTTCGTGGTGGCCAAGGACGGCAGCGGTGACTTTTTCACTGTCCAGGAGGCAGTGGCCGCGGCACCGGACTACTGCAAGCAGGCCGCCACCACCATTTTCATAAAGGACGGCGTATACAGGGAGAAACTCACTGTCCCGTCGAACAAGCAGAAACTCCACCTTATCGGAGAGTCTGCCTGCGGTACAGTCATCACATGGGATGACTACGCCCTAAGGCCCGGCTCCACCGGATACCCTATGGGCACATCGGCCACATCCACGGCTTTCCTTCATGCGGATGATTTCCTGGCCGAGAATATCACGTTCGAGAATACCGCGGGGGAAGGCAAGGATATAGGCCAGGCCTGCGCTGTGACAGTGGACGGGGACAGGGTGGCGTTCATCAGGTGCCGCTTCATCGCGAACCAGGACACAGTCTACGATTTCGGCCCCGGACAGCGCCACTATTTCCGGGACTGCTATATCGAGGGCACGACAGACTTCATATTCGGCTTCTCCACTGCATATTTCGAGAACTGCACTGTGAGAAGCAAGAAAAACAGTTATATAACGGCCGCTTCCACACCGCAGGGGCAGGAATACGGCTTTGTGTTCCGGGACTGCCGTCTGGTGAACGACGGAAAGACTGACAAGGTGTATCTGGGCCGTCCGTGGAGACCGTATGCGCAGACTGTATTCATCGGGTGCGAGATGGACGGGCACATACTTCCTGAGGGCTGGCACAACTGGGGGAAGCCTCAGGCGGAAAAGACGTCTTTCTATGCGGAGTACGGCAGCAGCGGACCGGGTGCGGCCACCAGGGAGGAACGTGTGCGCTGGGCGCATTTCCTGAAAGAGAAAGATCTGGACCGCTATACTGCGGAGGCTGTCCTGGGGCCGAGGGACGCATCACGGGCGGCCACTACCTCCCCGGAGACAGTGGAGTGGTTCTTTAAAGTATTCTGACTTGAGGATTATGGGTAGGATTTTCCATAGATGTTTGCCCTGTCCGGGCGGGTGGCTTGCTGCAGTCTTTTTCCTGTGGGCCGCCGCTGCGGTGCCGTCCGGTGCGGATGCCGGGCACCTGGACTGCATATTCGAGCATTATTCCACCGACGACGGGCTTCCGCACAACTCCATCGCCGACATACACCAGGACCGCAACGGCTACATCTGGCTGTGCACATGGTACGGGCTGAGCAGGTTCGACGGCAACACTTTTGTGAACTACACCACGTTGCCAGGAGACTATGCCAACCTTTCCCACAACCGTTTCCTTTCCGTGCGCGAGGACGTGAACGGGTATCTCTGGCTGACTACATACGACTACAAGCTCTACCGGTTTGACAAGTCTGTCGAGAGGTTCGTGGCTGTGCCGGACGACCTTGACCATTCGGGCCTGTCCAGATACAAAGTGGACAAGTTCTACTGCGACAGCCGCGGGGATACATGGATCGCCCTGCAGGATTACGGGCTGTGCAAGGTCACCTCTTCACTGGAGCTCGAGGACTACAGCTCCAGCTACGGTATAGGGAAGGACATAAAGGCCATATACGGTACATCCGACGGCACTGTTTACGTGGATTCCGAAGCGGGTGTGGCCGCTGTCAGCGGCGGGGAGACATCCCTTGTCTCAAGGCTGCCAGGCGTGGCTGCGTTCACTGAATTCGGAGGCCGGCTCTATTTCGGCTATGAGGATATGCTCAGGGTCCTGGACAAGGGTTCGGGAGTGCAGACCACCATTGACCTCTCTGCTCTCGGCGCCGGGCGGCTCACCTGCATGCAGGTGGCAGGCGGTGCGGAGAAGTCCCTTTACATAGGCTTCAGCGGCGGTGCCATAGGACTTGTGGACACGCTTTCTGGCAGAGTGTCTCCCGTAAGGTCAGATATGGGCCGGGTGAGGTACCTTTTCCCTGACTCCGGAGGCCTTCTGTGGGTGGCTACAGACAGGACAGGGATGTGGTCGTACAGCCCGAGGACCGGACGCTTCCGCCATTATGAGCATCCACGCAACGTGATGTCCTACTATACGGACACTCTGGCGCGTGTCATACAGAGAGGGGAGAGGACCTGGGTGAAGATGAACGGCTACGGTTTCGGATGGTATGACAGGGACAATGACAGTATCGTACCGCTGTACAATGTGAAGGGGCAGCCGGGGAACCGTTTCATGAACGGAGTCGCATGCTTCGAGGTGGACAGTTCCGGAGTGCTGTGGTTCTCTACAGTGAAGCGCGGTCTGGAGCGTGTGACTGTGATGGAGCCCAAGGTCAGGGTCGTGTCTGCTCCTGCCCTCTCGGAAGACCGCATGGCCGCATCTGAGGTAAGGGCCATGACCAGGGACAGCAGGGACAATATATGGGTGGCCACCAAAAGCGGGGAGCTCTTCCTGTATTCTCCCGACCTGACATCATGCAGAAGGATACCGGAGTCGTCATCCATCGGCCTGGTATACAGTATATTCGAGGACAAGTCAGGCTATATCTGGCTGGGTACTAAAGGGAACGGTCTCGTGAGGGTGGATATTTCCGGTGACAGGTACTCCTACAGGCATTTCCGCCATGACCCTTATGAAAAGTCGTCTCTCAGCTCGGACAATGTGTACTCGGTAGCCCAGGATTCCATCGGAAGGATATGGGTCGGGACCTTCGGGGGCGGACTGTCTATGCTGCCGGGGCCGGAAAGCACAGAGTTCAGGACCGTGTACAATGATTTCCCGCTCTACCCTCTGGAATCCGGCGACAGGGTGAGGTACCTGCACTGCATGCCGGACGGGAGGATGCTGGCGGGCACCGTCGGAGGGCTGGTGTGGTTCTATCCGGATGAGAATACGGAGCTCACGGAGTTCAATCTTGTGCGCAAGATCCCCGGCGACCCGCATTCCATAGGCAACAATGATATCATCTATATCTTTGAGGACAATGCCCGCAACACGTGGCTGTGTACTTATGGCGGAGGGATAAACCGCCTGTGGTTCGATGGCGGGTGCGCGAGGTTCGACAATGTCAGCACAGCTCAGGGCCTTTCCAGCAATATCGTGCTCTCCGCTGTCTGCGACATGCAGGGGGACATCTGGCTCGCCACCGAGTCGGGAATATCCAGGATTGGCGGCGATTCCGGGAAAATAGCCAATTACACCAAGTACGACGGGATACTTTCCACCACTTTCAGCGAGGCCACTTGCGCGAGGCTCGCGGACGGCGGGATAGCTTTCGGCACTCTGGACAACATACATGTAATCACTCCTTCCGATTTCACATACAGCCCGGAGCCGGCGCGGCTTGTGCTGTCAGGAATCGAGGTCGACGGCAGGAGGGTGCCGATGGGCAGTGAGGGCGAGAAGATAGTCATACCGCATACCTATTCGTTTTTCCGGATTGATTTCTCGTCCCTTAACTACAAGGTCCAGCATGACATGCGGTATTCTTATAAGCTGGACGGATACGACAAGGACTGGATTTCCGCAGGGAGCGGGAGCAGTGTCACGTATTCGCGCATCCCGCACGGCAGATACAGATTCATGGTCAGGTCCTCTTCCGGCGAGGGGGATGCTGTTTCTGTCCCTATCCGGGTACGTCCGTCCCTGTGGGAAAGCACCCCTGCGGTGATATTCTATGTGCTCGTCGCCGTGGGGATTTTCGCCGTGCTTGCCAGGATGTTCCTTACTTCGGAGCGCCTCAGGTCTGAAATGAAACTGGAACAGAAGATGAATGACCTGAAAGTGAGGTTCTTCACCAACATATCGCATGAGCTGCGCACTCCTCTTACACTGATAATGGGAGGCGCGGAAGAGCTCAGGAAGGATGCGGCGCCGGGGAGCCGTGACGAGTACAGCGCCAACATTGTCTTCAAGAATGCCAGGCGCATGATGACCCTTGTGGACCAGCTGCTGGATATCCGCCGTATTGTCAGCGGAAAGATGCGTCTGGAGGTGAGCTGCTTCGATATGGTGAAACTCGTCCAGGATGTCTACGACGACTTCAAGGATATGGCGGCGGAGAGGAGGATAGGCCTGGGACTGTCACGTCCCGACGACCCGCTGATGATGTGGGGCGACTCCGGACGGCTGGAGGCCCTTGTGTACAATCTCCTTTCCAACGCTTTCAAGTATACGCCGGACGGAGGGCATATCGCATTGTCCGTGTACCGCACGGACGCCCAGGACGAGGTGTGCATCACTGTGAAGGATGACGGTGTAGGTGTGCCGAAGGACAAGCAGGAGGCCATTTTCGAGCCATTTGTCCAGGCGTCACATTCTGCCCGCAGGGACATGTCAGGCAGCGGTATCGGCCTGTCTTTCTGTAAAGAGATAGTGCAGATGCACGGGGGAAGGATTTGGGTGGAGAGCCAGGGAAGCGGCAGGGGCTCGTGTTTCTGGGTCACTCTTCCTGCAGGCAAGGGGCATTTCTCCGAGGATTCTGCTGAATTTGTCGACCCGGATGCCGATGCTGTATCGTACAACGGGCCGGAAGCCGCCGGACTGAGCAAATACCGTCTAAAGCCGTCTTTCAAGGACGGTGCGCTTAAGGTGCTGGTGGTCGAGGACAACGCTGAACTTAAAGTGTATATCTACAATTCCCTGGTGGACAAGTACGATGTCCGTGACGCATCCGACGGGGAGGAGGCAATGCAGGTGATCACTTCCGGATGGATGCCTGATATGGTCATCACGGACCTGATGATGCCGAGGCTGGACGGGATAGGCCTGATAAACAGGATCAGGAGCGATTTCAGCACCAGCCATATCCCTATCATCCTCATAACTGCCAGATATGAGGATGACACGCACCTTAAAGCCATGAAATACGGTGCTGACGGCTATATAACCAAGCCGTTCACCATGGAGCTGCTGATAGCAAGGATGGAGAACCTGCTGGAGCGCAGGAGGACACTCCTTTCCGCACTGTCCGGAGGCGTGGCCGGCCAGCCTGCCGGAAAGCCTGACCCGAAAGCGGGCAAAGTGACGATATCACCTTCCGAGGTAGTCATTACGGATAGGGACAAGAAATTGATAGACAAGGTGATGAAGTGGCTGGAGGAAAATATCTCCGACAGTGATGTGACTGTAGACAGCCTGGCTGTATATGTGGGCATGGGACGGACATCCATGTACAACAAGCTCAAAGGTCTCACGGGGAAATCCCCTGTGGAGCTTATCCAGGACTACAGGCTCGAGAAAGCCACATATTACCTGAAGAGCGGGCAGATGTCCGTCTCCGAGACATCCTATAAGGTGGGCTTTTCCGACCCGGGATATTTCAGCCGGTCTTTCAAGAAGCATTTCGGCATATCACCGGCCGACTATATAAAGGAGAACCGACCGAAGTCCGGCCAGGATGACAGGGATACCGGTGATGCGGCCCCTCCGTCCGTCCGGCAGCCGTCCTGAGCAGCAGTCCCGGACTGCCATCCTGAACCTTCAGACGAAGGATTTCCCTGAAAACAAAAAAAACGAGAATACAAGACAATATGTTCAATACCGACAAACTGACTTTCATGGCCACTTTCGCCGCCGCTTTCCTGGCCGCGCTTCCCGTGTCCGGAGCCGCACTTCCGGAAAGCTGCCGGAAGGCCCCGGTCTCTGTAAGGATGATGCTTTCGGAGATGGCGCGCAATCCCGGGGCTGCGTATCTTGACGGCCGGGAAGGGAAACTGAAGTGGAACTACACCACGGGACTCGAACTCCTGTCTTTCATGGATGTGGCCGAGCGCTATGACCTGGAATATCCCGTGGAATATGTCAGGGAATGGGCCGACACGATATCAGGTGAGGACGGCTCTGTGTACAAGTACAAGGAATCGGCCTACAATGTGGACCATGTCTGCCCGGCAAGGATGTTCTTCCGCCTGTACGGTATGACCGGGGAACAGAGGTACCGGAGAGTGCTCAGGACGGTGCGCGCGCAGCTGGACAGCCAGCCGCGCACCGCTGACGGGATATTCTGGCACAAGGCCGTATATCCGCACCAGGTATGGCTGGACGGGCTGTATATGGCCCAGCCTTTCTATGCCGAATATACAGGAAGGTTCAGCCCTAAGGCAGAGCGGGACTCTCTCTTCAGCGACATAGCCTCGCAGTTCAGCAGAGCCGCGTCGCACACATACGACCCTGCCACCGGGCTTTTCCGCCATGCGTGGGACGAGTCCCGGAACATGCCGTGGGCGGACCCTGTCACCGGACAGTCAGCCCATGCGTGGGGACGCGCCTGCGGGTGGTATGCCCTCGGGCTCATGGAGACACTGGATTATTTCCCGGAAAAACATCCTGACAGACAGTCTCTTATAGACCAGTTCCGGCAGCTGATGGTTGCCGTCAGGAGATATGCCGACCCGGAGACCGGGATGTGGTACCAGGTGCTGGACTGCCCGGGAAAGGAAGGCAACTATCTGGAAGCCACCGCTTCTGCGATGTTCCTCTACGCTTCTCTGAAAGGGGTGCGCATGGGATATCTGGACAGCTCCTGGAGAGAATATGCAATGGACCTGTACGGCAGATTCACAGACACCTTTGTAAGGGAAGACCCGGACGGGACGCTCTCCATAGAGTCATGCTGTTCTGTGGCCGGGCTCGGCGGGAAACAGAACCGCGACGGCTCCTACGGATACTACCTGAGCGAGCCTGTCATCGAGAATGACTGCAAGGGAGTGGGGCCGTTCATCTGGGCCTCTCTCGAGTACGAGGCCGCGCACAATACAGACTATGCCTTTGACGGGCATTTCATAAAGGACGGCAGGCCTGCATTTGCAGAGCCCCGGAAGCAGCCCGCTTTCGACGGGGCCCTCGGCGGGGGGATGTACACTGCCGGAGGCCGGGGAGGCAAGGTGTATGTGGTCACTTCTCTGGAAGACAGTGAGAAGGAAGGCACCCTCAGGCATGCGGTCAGGTCCGAAGGACCGCGCATCGTCACTTTCGCCGTCGAGGGCGACATCCGTCTGAAGTCCACGCTGAAGATAGAAGACCCTTATATCACCATCCTCGGCCAGACAGCTCCAGGAGAGGGGGTCACCATCCGAGACCACGGAGTGTATATCGGGACAGACCAGGTGATAATCAGATACCTGCGCTTCCGTATGGGGTCTGCCGCGAAAGACGAGAATGACGCCCTCGGGGCAAGGCACAACAAAAACATAATCATCGACCACTGTTCCATCAGCTGGGCTACCGACGAGAATGCCTCATTCTATGCCAATTCCAATTCCACCATCCAGTGGTGCATCATATCCGAGGCGCTCAACAGCTCTGTCCACCACAAGGGGGAGCACGGATACGGAGGCATCTGGGGCGGGAGGAATGTAACGTTCCACCACAACCTCATCGTCCACAACAACAGCCGCAACCCTCGGTTCGACCATCCGGGCGTGTACGAAGGGTCTGACCTGCTGTTCCGCCGCGGTACAGTGGAGTTCACGAACAACGTGCTGTACAACTGGGGCATGAAGGCCATCTACGGAGGGGAAGGCGGCTGGTTCAATGTCAGGTGCAATCTTTTCCGTCCCGGCCCAGGGACGAAGCACCTTGACGGGGAATATGTCGAGCTGTCGACTGGCGAGAGCCCTTCCGGCAAACCGGCTTCATTCTATATGGAGGGCAATGTGTATGACATATCGGCTGTCCGTGACGGGAACTATCTCGGGAAGAAGCCAGATGCCGGGAAGATCTCCCGCAATGCCGAGGTTTATTCCGGCATTTCTGCCGGGGAGCCGTTCGTCTGCCGTGTACCTACGGAGCCCGAGCCTGTCATGAAGGCGTACCGGAAAGTGCTCAAGGAAGCCGGGGCGTCGCACCGCAGGGATGACGTGGACAGCAGGATAGTGCATGAGGTCAAGACCGGGACAGTGACTTTCAGCGGGTCAGTGACAGGAATACCGGGTATTATAGATTCTGAAAATGATGTCCTATGAAATATATTAACGTGAACAGGTTTTTCCCCCTTTTATCAGCTGCTTCCCTTGCGGCTTTCCTTGCCGTCTCATGCAGTGACGATCCACAGTCTCCTGATTCCGGACAGGATGTGCCGGAAGAGATATACGCCCGTTTCCTGATTCCGGAGCATGAGTCGTCTCTGGGCGCTCTTGCCTTTCCGGGGGCCGAAGGCGGCGGGATGTACACCACCGGCGGCCGTGGAGGCAAGGTCATACATGTGACCAACCTGAACGACAGCGGGACGGGCTCCCTGAGGGATGCCATAAACCAGAGCGGGGCGAGGACTATAGTGTTCGATGTGGCTGGCATCATATCGCTGAAGTCTGAACTCAGGGTCAGAAACGGTGATGTGACCATTGCCGGACAGACTGCCCCTGGAGATGGTATATGCTTGAAGGATAATACGGTCCGTATCGACGCCGACAATGTGGTCATCCGTTTCATGCGTTTCCGTCTGGGGGATGAGGGCTCAGGGCTGAGTGACGGCTCCGACACTATCTGGGGACGGTACCATGAAAACATCATCCTGGACCACTGTTCCATGTCGTGGTCCATAGACGAGTGCGCGTCATTCTACGGCAACTCCAACTTCACCATGCAGTGGTGCATCCTTACGGAGAGCCTGAAGAACTCCGTGCACGGCAAGGGCAGCCACGGCTACGGGGGCATCTGGGGAGGGGAGGACGCCTCTTTCCATCACAACATGCTCTCCTGCCATGACAGCCGCAACCCGCGCTTTGACCATCCGGAGCTATACGGGACACCTTCCGACCCGGACCGGAGAGGGAATGTGGACTTCCGCAACAATGTGATATACAACTGGGGGAACAACTCCACCTACGGAGGGGAAGGAGGCCATTTCAATATGGTGGCCAACTATTACAGGCAGGGTCCTGCTTCGCGCGACAGGGAGTATTTCATTGATGCCAATGGCATATATACCTCAAACGGCACTGATTACGGCTATCCGTATCTTTATATGGACGGCAATTTCTACTACGATTATCCGTCCATGACGGCACAGGACGGGGTATATTGGCATGATGACAAGACGAATACCCCACCTGACCCGTCCCGTCTTCTTTCTTCCGTCCTTCCTGTCTCCGGGGCTGGCGGAAAGCCAGCATATACCACCACCCATTCACCTTCCGGGGCGTTCAATGCCGTGTGCGCCTACGGCGGGGCGTCCCTCAGGAGGGACGCCGTGGACGAGAGGGCCTGCTCTGACGCCGCCAGCGGCGGAGCCACGTTCAGTGAAGGAGGCAACGGCAGCACAGGGGGCATCATCGACACCCAGGATGCAGTCGGCGGGTGGCCGTCCTACACAGCCTCTGAGGAAGAACTCGCGGATGCCGTGGATTCGGACCGTGACGGTATGCCCGACTGGTTCGAGACTGAGTTCGGGCTTGATCCTCAGGACGGCTCTGACGGTGCGGCGTTCAGTCTGGACAGAGACGGCAGGTACTGCAACCTGGAAATGTACCTCCACTATCTTGTCAGGGATATCGTCTCAGGGCAGTCTGAAGACGGGGAATATCAGCCTGTCGGCTGACCGCTCCATGCCCGGACCTTTATTCAGGGCAGTCCGCCATATTTTTCCGTTACCGTGCACGGAATTTTTGGCTCATGTTAAAAATTACATGTTTTGCGATGATTTTTCATATATCCTGTGTGTTTAAATGGCGTAAATTCGCATTGGATAACAGAAAATCCGCATAATAAAAACTAATACTAACCAAATAAGTTCTTTTATGGATAATCTGACATACAGGATTTCTTTGCTGATCCTCGGGCTTGCCGCAGCAGTCGCTGTGCAGGCGCAGGAGATCAGAGGTGTTGTCAAGGATACGGAAGGGGCTCCATTGATGGCTGTCTCCGTGTTCGTGGACGGCACTACTACGGGGGTTACTACCGACGAGACGGGCCACTATGTGATAGATGTCCCTGATGCGAAGGGGAAGACTCTTGTATTCTCGATGATCGGTCTGCGGACGCAGAGTGTGGTCATCGGCAATTCGCATGTGATCGACGTCGTCCTTGAAGAGGATGTCAATTTCCTAGAGGAGACCGTGGTCATCGGTTATGCGAGTGTGAAGAGGAAGGACCTCATAGGTTCCGTTTCTTCCGTGGACAGCAAGACCATTTCCGCCACCCCTGTGACCACTGTCGCGGAAGCTCTTTCCGGAAGGATGGCAGGAGTGCAGGTGACCACTACCGAGGGAGACCCTGACGCGGAGATAAAGATCCGTGTCCGCGGTTCCGGCTCTATCACCCAGGACAGTTCTCCTCTCTATATAGTGGACGGTTTCCCGGTAGAGAGCATTTCCGATATCCCGGCCTCTGACATCCAGTCCATCGATGTGCTGAAAGACGCCTTCTCCACGGCCATTTACGGATCCCGCGGTGCAAACGGAGTGGTGCTCGTCACTACCAAGGGCGGCACAAACGGCAAGTTCTCCGTCAGCTACAACGCCTACTGGGGCCAGAAGTGGATGGCCAACAAGGACGCCATACAGGTGAACAGCCCGTATGACTTCGTCCGCAACCAGTATGAACTCTCTCTTATAAGAGGGTCGTATGAGGATGACTACGTGCCTTATTTCGGGCTTTATGAGGACATGGACCTCTACCAGGACGTGCAGGGCAACGACTGGATACAGCAGGTGTTCGGGAACACGGGCACTACCTTCAACCACAACGTGTCCGTCTCCGGAAGTACAGACAAGGTCCGCTGGACGGCCAGCTACGCCCATATCGGGGACAACGCCATCATGACCGGCTCAGACTACAAGCGTGACAACCTCAACTTCAAGACCACCTACAAGCCTATCAAGCAGCTGACATTCGACATCAACGCGAGATATTCGCATACAAAGATCATGGGCTCAGGGGCCAACTCCATGAACGACACCGGCTCTACTTCGGGCAACGGCCGTCTGAAACATGCCGTGCAGTACTCTCCGATTCCTATTGCACAGGGCGCTGTGTCCGGGTCTGACCTTGAGGAGGACTACGGTGACAACGCACCACCGCTCCAGTCTGTAGCCGACAATGACAACAAGCGCATCCGCCGCAACTGGACCGTGAACGGCGCGGTGACATGGCACATAATCGACAATCTCAACCTCAAGGTAGAAGGCGGTCTGGAGGAATACAACCAGGAGAACAACCGTTTCTATGGCCTGACGACATACTATGTGGGCAACACAGCCCAGTACAAGGACAGGCCTGCCGTCCAGTACACCGACCTTTTCAGGAAGACAATAAGGAATACCAACACATTGAGCTATAACTTCAAAGACGTATTCAAGGACAAGAGGCACAATCTGGACATACTTCTCGGCCAGGAATATATCATCGAAAAGTCCAACCAGCTCACTTCCGTGGTGGAGAATTTCCCGGACTTCTTCGATTCCGAGACGGCCTGGAACTTCATGTCCACAGGAACAGCCATTTCGTCCAACAACTATTACGACCCGAATGACAAGCTCCTGTCTTTCTTCGGAAGGGTGAACTACTCTTTCGATGACAGATACTCCATCTCCGCCACGATGCGTGCGGACGGCTCGTCCAAGTTCACAAAGGGCAACCAGTGGGGGTACTTCCCTTCGGCAGCCGCATCCTGGACTATCTCCAACGAGCCGTGGATGGAGGGCGCTTCCAGCTGGCTGGACAACCTTAAGCTGCGATACAGCTACGGTACCGCCGGAAACAACAACATCCCTTCCGGCATGACCATGCTCAACTTCGCCTCATTCTCCACATCCTGGATCTCGCAGAGCGACACATACTGGTCCACCGTGACTGACGGGGGCGACACCATAATGCCTAATGAGGACCTTACCTGGGAGACCACTCTGTCCCACAACATCGGGCTCGACTTCTCCTTCTTCAAGGGCAGGCTGAACGGCTCCGTGGAGGCTTACCACAACACCACCAAGGACCTCCTCATCCAGTTCCCTACGGCAGGGTCCGGATATGAGTTCCAGTACCGCAACATGGGGTCTGTCCGCAACCGCGGAATCGAGGTGACCCTCAACGCTGTGCTGGTCGAGAAACAGAATTTCGGACTCACCCTCGGGGCCAACATAAGCCTCAACGAGAACCGTGTGACGAGTCTCGGAGGTCTCGACAGGATCGAGGCCGAGACCCAGTGGGCTTCTACCGAGATAGGTACGGACTACATTGTCACTGTGGGCCAGCCTCTGGGGAACATCTACGGCTACCAGTCCGACGGGTTCTACACTGTGGACGACTTCACATACAGCGGAGGACAGTGGGTGCTGAACGAAGACGTGACAGACTGCTCTGCCGTGATAGGCTCGGAGTATCTCAGGCCCGGGGCGATGAAGCTCAAGGACAACACCGGGGACGGCCGCGTCACCATCGATGACAAGACCATCATCGGGAACGCCACCCCTGTGGGCTCAGGCGGTATCAACCTCACCGGTTATGTGTACGGCTTCGACTTCTCCGCCAACTTCAACTATGTTTTCGGCAACGACATCTACAACGCCAACAAGATAGAGTTCACCTCCACCAGGAAGTACCGCAACAGGAACCTGATGAAGACCTCTGAACAGAGGTGGACCAACGTGGACTGGACCACCGGGGAGTTCATCACGGACTCTGACCAGCTGCGGAGCGTCAACGCAAATGCGACCTTGTGGTCTCCTGCAGTAGGCAATGCGGTCCTTTCCGACTGGGCTGTCGAGGACGGGTCATTCCTCCGTCTCACTTCAGCGACTGTGGGTTACACCCTGCCTTCTCATCTGACTATGAAGGCGAAGATTTCCCGCCTGCGCTTCTATGTGACAGGCACCAACCTGTTCTGCTGGACCGGCTACTCAGGGTATGACCCTGAAGTGGATACCCGCAGAAGCACTCCACTTACTCCGGGTGTAGACTACTCCGCTTACCCGAAGAGCATCGGATTCGTGGTCGGAGTCAACCTTACCTTCTAAATCCCAAGAGATATACAGTCATGAAAATATTGAGAAGAATACTTATGAGTGCAGGGATTCTGGCAGGGCTCTCGCTGGCTTCCTGCGACCTTACCACGGAATCCCAGTCCACCTTTGACGAGACTTCCGTATTCTCTGATCCTACATTGACAGAGTACCAGATATATTCGATTTACGAGGTCTTCGGACATACCAACTCCCACAGGGGACGTTACCTCCCGTGGTACGGGTACAATACCGACATCGAGTGGTACATCTCCAATACGGATGACGAAAAGGCGGATATAGTAAAGTACAACATGCTGAGCACCAACAGCCAGCTCAACGTGGCAGACGGCCCTTACAACGAGCTGTTCGCCGGTATCGAACGCGCCAACCTCACCATTTCCGGAGTACGTCAGTACGGCAGTCCGGACTCCCGCCCGGAGATGGCGGAGAGGCTCGGGGAGGCCCTTGTGCTCCGCGCGGTCCTCTATACCGAGCTTCTGAAGGCCTACGGGGAAGTCCCTGCAAGGTTCGCCCCCGTGGATGCCGAGACCATCTATATGAACAAGGTGGACAGGGATGTCATCTTCAAGCAGCTCCTTACCGACCTGGAGGAATCTTTCGGCTACCTCAGCTACGATTCGGCCACATCCACTGACCGTGTGGGCCTGGCATTGGCAAAGGGCCTCTATGCCCGCCTGTCGCTGATGGCCTCAGGATATGCCCAGAGACCCGACTCAGGGACTGCCGGGACAGGCAATGCCGGGACTGTAAGGCTGTCGGACGATCCTGACCTCCAGAAGAGCGTCCTTTATCCGAAGGCCCTTGAAGCCCTCAAGGACGTCATTTCCGCTGGCGGGCTCGAGCTCGAGCCTGACTACGAGGAACTGTGGAGGGGAGTGAACAATATGGATCTTACCGCAGGACATGAAATCATCTGGGTGATCCCGTTCAGCAACTCCCGCGGACGCTGGAACTATACGTTCGCCGTGCGCAACAACGGCTATACCGACTATTCCCCGACCACATCCAACCGTGGAGGCCAGGCAGGCCCTGTCCCTTATGTCTATTACTGGTATGACGAGAATGACATCCGCCGCGATGTGAGCTGCGTGAATTTCGAGTGGGAAGACCGCGGCGACGGTACTCTTCCTTACCCTGCCGGCATCGCCAACTGGTATTTCGGCAAATACCGCTTCGAATGGATGACCGACAATCCTTACAGCGGAGGAAACGATGACGGTGTCAAGCCTGTCTATATGAGGTATGCGGACATCCTTCTGATGGCGGCGGAGATAGCCAATTCTTCTGAAGGCGGTGTCAGGGACGAGAGTTTTGCCCTTGAGTGCCTCCGGGAGATCCTTGACAGGGCGTATGCAGGAGACGCTTCATCTGTGGATGCCGAGCTTTCCGGAGTTTCCGGAGAAGAAGCCATTTTCGAGGAGATAAAGAAGCAGCGTGCCCTCGAGTTCGTGGGAGAGTTCCTCCGCAAGACAGACCTCATCAGGTGGAACTGCCTGAAGGAGAGCATGGACGCAGCTGCAGCCGAGCTCCGTGCCATGAGGGCCGATGCCACAGGCGCGATTACAGGCAGGAATTATTCGGGCCTCGGGGAGTACCTCTGGTACAGGCACGGCACCCGGGACGGCATACCTTCCATAGAGATGTACGGTATCCATCTCGGCGAGAACGATGCCACGGATGTCACCCCTCCTGAGGGAAGCGGATGGACTCCTTACACGAACACCTCCGGTGAAATATCCCGCTATATAAGCGATACGGCCTTCATCAGCTCCGATACAGGAGTAGACAAGGCATCCGAAGACGGGACGGGCTTCTACAAGGCGGACCCGAACCTCAAGCAGTGGTGGCCTATCCCGCAGACCACTATCATCAATGCCCAGGGTGCACTTTTAAATGACTACGGCTATTAATACACAAAAGAACAACTGATATGAAAAAAATATTATCCATATTGACCGTCTGCTTCTCAGCCGCTTTGCTCCTGCTGCCTGTGAGCTGTGTGGAGGAAATGCCGGAGGTGATCGAGGAACTGGATCTTTCCAGGGTCCTTACCCCGAGCAGCACCGCAGCTACTGTCAGCTCTTCTGACGGATGCACAGTGTCATTTTCATGGACCAACTCAAACACCGCTACCATGTATCTGGTCCAGATATACAAGTTCGATGCAGGATCTGCTCCGGCTTCAGCTGATGCGGTGACGGACGAGATACTCTCCGGCATGACTCCACAGGAAGTGTCTGTGGCTCCTTCCGAGAGCGGACGCAGTACAGGCACCAGTGTCAAGCTTGATCCGGAATACAGCTACTATGCCCGCGTATGTGCACAGAATACAGCCGAGGGATCCCGTCAGGCTGACTCTGACTGGGCTGTATTCCCTTATCCTATAGATACTTATACTGTAATGGACCCTGTGGAGTCCGTGACCGTGACAGAAAGGACCTCCTCTTCCGTTACAGTATCATGGACACTCCCTGCAGTGGAAGGAGACCTTGGAGTGAACCAGCTGCGCGTGTCTCCTGACCCTACAGACCCTGAGTCGGCTTACCTGGCCATTCCTGTTGAGGCCGGTGCCACTTCCGCGACCGTAGGCGGCGGAGAAATCACTCTGCCTGCCTCTACGAGATTCACGATAGCAGTGCACTACAACTCCGCCAACAGGGGGAGTGTCACTGCCTGGACCATGCCTAGCCTTGAAAACCCGACTGTCGTAGAAACAGACGAGGCGCTCCAGAACGCATTGAAGGACGGAGCCCCTGAAATCCTTGTCAAATACTCCGATACCCCGTATTCGCTTACAGTCACCGGCGAGGACGGCACAGAGACAGCTGTGGAGATAGGTGTAGGGGAGAAGGCATCCATATCGGTATACGGCGAAGGGACTGCATCGGGTGAGCTTCCTACGATTGTCGGCGGGTTCACACTCCCGGACGGCCTCACATCATTCCACCTTGAGGGACTGAATCTTGACGGTGACTCATACGAAAACAGCCATGCAATCATTCTCGCGAAGGATTTTGCCACCCCGAATGTATCGTCAATTTCAATGCTCAACTGCAACGTGACTGCCTACAAGGCCGGCTTCTTCTATGACAATGAGACCAGCGGCGGTGCGGGTGTGACCATAGACAATATTTCATTCAAGAACATCTATGTCTCCGACATACTCGGCAGCGGCGGAAACGGGTTTGACATCAGGAAAGTGGCAGCCGTGAACAATATATCATTCACAGAAAGTACTTTCGCCGACGGATTCCGTACATTTGTCCGTATAGATGCCGCAGCTGTACAGTCATTGAAATTCAACAACAATACAGTGAACAATGTATGTTTCGTGGATGACGGGAACAATAAGGGGCTTTTCTACATCGGAGCAGGAAAGGACCAGGTCAAGATACCTTCATTCGAGCTGAAGGACAATGTGTTCCTGAATCTTGACGGACATGACGAAAGGACTGTGTTCTTCTCCGATGCGACAGGTGTGCCTACATCGGTATCATCCAACTATTACTACAATCTGGGCCCGGGTTTCTGGGAGAAGGATGACACCAATGCTGACGGCAAGGGCAAGCTCTCCCAGTCCGAGGGACTTGCCGGAGGCGGAGTGATACTCACATCCGACCCGTGCGAGAACAGCGAGAGAGGTATCCTCAATATTACAAGCGCTGCCGTGCTGGAGGCGCAGGCGGGGGATCCACGCTGGTTCGAGGCTTATGTCGAGCAGCCTGACCCGGACCTCGTACCTGTGGAGTACGGCTATACATGGGACCTGACTGACACAGACACATTCTATGATGTGATTGAAGAGTCCTGCGTAAGGGGCAACACAAAGTTCATCGTCACTTCCAGCCCTATCAATGTGACAGAAGACGGATTCGAGTTCACAGCCGAGCCCGGGTTCGAGTATGCCGGGACACCGGACGACTGCGCGATGGCATTCCTTGTGGACGGTCCTGGCTCCGTAGTCCTTTCTGCTATGGCCGACGGCTCTTCGAATGACCATATCACAGTCGCATACGGACCTGCCGACGGTTCTTCGGCTACTGTAGCCGGGGCAGCCTATGCCGGCGCCGAGAGGACCAAGGTGGCTTTCCCTGACTTCCTGTCCGGAGAGCAGCACCTGGTGTATATTTACGCATGCGGGCCTGTCATCATGTCTGAGCTTTCATGGGTCGAGGATACCAATACCGGTACCGCTCCAGTGCTGGCCGTACCTTCCAATCTTGCACTCAGTGAGCCTTCCGTGGATGATACGTATTCAGGGACTGTGACACTGACCTGGGATGAAGTACCTTATGCCGGTTCTTATAAAGTGACTGTAACCGATGCGGCCGGAACAGCTGCCGAATACAGCGTAAGTGGGCCGTCATATGACCTCAATCCTTCAGTACTGGGCCCTGGCAGCTTTACCATTACGGTACAGGCTGTCCCTGCGGAGACGGATTTGAGCCGCGAGCCGTCGGAAGTGTCGGAGCCTGTAGTCTTTACTGTCAAGGAGACTTTGAAGACGGTCTATGCGGAGACATCATGGGGCGCAGCGGATTTCGAATATCTGTTCACCACAAAGGCTGCAGGAAGCAGCAGTACGGAAATAACGGAGGATTTCATATACAACAACCTGAACTACATTGCCGGAGATGGCGGCAAGCTGAAATTCGGAGAGGACAACAGCTCCGTGACGGGTGCTAAAGCGTTCCGTGTACAGCTGGGCGGCTCAGGCAAGCCTGGAGCCAAGCAGTGCCTGCAGTTCAAGGTGGCAGGCTCCGGTACTCTTGAAGTCGAGGTGGCTTCATCAGGAGATGCGGTACGTTATCTCGGTGTCTATGTCGGCGAGACCCCAGTAGGGCTTACCGATCTTGAAGCGAAGAGCGGCTACGAGGCTCCGGCCAAGGGATCCTCTGCAGTGCATACTGTAAATGTGACTGCAGCTGACGGGGACCTTGTGAACCTGGTGAGCATGAGCAGCGGGCTGAACATCTTTTCTGTCACATGGACTCCTGAAGGCTTCGATCCTGATGCGGGAATCCCGTCAGACCCGGAGGCTATAGAAGAGACGACCGACATCATTTCTTCGTTTGAACCGGGCGTCGAAAGGATTTTGGCTCCGGCCGGCCAGAGTGTCACTATAGACAAGGTGACATATACGGCGAAATCGAACAAGGATATTCAGTGGGACGGGGAAAGAATCAAGCTGCAGGGTGCGTCAGAGATCGATGATAGCGGAATGCCTGTGGGGAACGTGATTTCTTTCAAAGTGACGAAACCTGGTACGGTCAAATATTATATCCGTTCCGGCTCAAGCGGTGACGAACAGCGAGAAGTCAAGATAGACCTTGTGAAGAACGGTTCCGAGATAACAAATATCTATAAAGGTTTTGCGCCGACTCCAGGGTATAAGGAAGGCTCAGAGAGTTCTGTGGAGATAACTCCTGACCACCTTACCAATACAGACCAATCCGTGACAGTAAACATTTATGCTCCGACAAACAGTGTCAATGTATATTATCTCGAATACATTTTAGCCCAGTAGGAAAACCTTTCTGGATTCCATAATTTGCCACAGAGTCCTGCGCCGGATCCGGTGCGGGCCTCTGTCTTTATGCCCATCCGCAGAAGTTCGGTAAGAGATTTGCTGCAATAATTTGTAACAGACGGATGTGGCGATGTCCATTGAAAAGGGGCTGTCACCGCAGGTGACTGGGGGTGGACAGACAGGATTTCTTCCAGAAATCCTTAACGTCAGTATGACGGATTCCAAATATAAATTCGTCGAACTGACGTTATATTATCTTGCCGGATTCGGTGACGTCACCCATTTCGTGAGGGCGTTCACCAGGGAAAAAGGCATTTTATTCAGCCTGAACCGGGACCGGCAGATTAATTTTGATTTTTGAGAAAAAATGATATAACTTTGGAAATGAACCTTTTCAAGGTACAGACCTGGACATTTATGAAACGATTGAGACCTGCTGTTTTATTATTATCAGTCATATTTCTGGCATTATGGGTTCAGTCATGCGAGGAGCCGTATGACTATTTGATGAGTATGAGCCCGCACGAGCAGGCGGAGGCGATGGTGGGGACATGGGTGCTCACGCGTGCAGGGACATGCCCTCCAATGCCGGACGGCAACGGGGAGGAACACATAACTGACAATCTGGATACGCCTCTGGAATACATAGAAATCACCGGATCGGACATAACGTTCCACTTTTCAGAGCCCGTTCCTGTCTATTTCATAGGCGAGGCCACCGGCAATATCCCTGAAGAACACGAGAAGACCCAGTCTTTCAAGGTGAAGCACTGCATAGGAGGGATACCGAACCTGACTGCGATCGATGCAGGTACAGAGGACAGCCCGTCATTTGCATTCTGCTACTCCGAAAGTGACCCGGCCGGGGCAAACGAATTCATCTTCTACACCCGGGATGACGTACATGCGGTACGGACCATCCTGAATTTCTACATAGAAGGGTTCTACTTCGAGTTTGAACGTGAATAGGTGGTCAGTCGTGTGAGACCTGCTTGAGCTGTTCCCTGTAGGCGGAGAAAATCTTTGACTTGGACACAAAGCCCAGATAGGTCCGGTATTCATCCACCACAGGAAGGTTCCATGCCCCTGTCTTCTCGAACTTGTTCATGACACTGTCCATCTTTTCATCCACATAGACATATTCAGGGGAGGACTTCATGAAATTGTACAC
>JADIMB010000109.1 GCA_017694995.1 Candidatus Cryptobacteroides faecavium
GGACTGAAGTCCGACTACCCGGACATTGTTCAGATCCTCTGCATTGTAGACATCCCCGCTGCCGTCCGCATCCCGGTCCGCCCAGAAGAGGATATTGTACACTCCCGGTATCATCCTCACCGGCTCGTTCAGCCCCTCCCCCACTGTCCTGCCCGTCCACACGTATTCAAACGCCAGCTCACCGGAAGCGCCGTTCTCTCCGACTGTCCATGCCTGCATGATGTACCGGACATGCGTATTGTCGTCCGTAGCAGCCTTGACCTCGGCCGGGACAGAAATCCCCACCGTCCCCTCCACAAGCTCCGGAGAGCCGCCGGAACTGCCGAACTGTGTACACCCTACGAGCGGAAACATTGCCGCAAGCACTGCATATATCACTTTATTTTTCATAGCATCAATCAGGTAATGTTATATCAATAGTTCCGTCAAATCCGGGGTCGATACCGATTCCAGAATCACGGCCTTCCGTAAGGAAACTGTCCTTTATGACAGTTGTCTTCCCTTTTACCAGAGAGGCCTTCACTCCTGCATAAGTATTCAGCAAATCATCTGTGCCGCTCTCGTAAAGAGACAGAGCAAGGTCCACTGAGGTTTCTTCCCCGTTCACAAAGACATATTCATACCCCAGAAGCACTTCCTCATCGCTGACCACCGTAACAGGAGAGGTGAAATAGACTGATGTCTCAGCCTTGTTAGGAAGTCCTGTGAGCGCGTTGTAACCATTCGGGAAATACAGTGAATAATCCCATCTTACATAATAATTGTCCCATGAGAATGATGCCAGGGAGGTATTTCCTTCCGGGACTGAAGTCCCTGACATTACATCTTCCTTGAAATCCGCCGCATCGGTAGAGACAATCTCCACTCGTCCCATCGGGCTATGCAGGATCCTGGTGAATTCTTCCGAACTGAACCAGTCGTCAGCCGAAAGTGTTATATCGAACCTGTCATCATAGCACTCTTTAAGGGGCGTAGGCCCCGGATATGGATCCTTGAATTCTATATGTGCCAGGTCATCAAACTCATAGACACTGGTAGCCTTGTCCATGTCTTTTGTACATACGGCGAAAACCACCCCTTTATAATTCCCGGCATGAAGCGTATCTTTTATCTGCACTGAGGCAGAGCCGTCCCCGAGCCGCACAGCATCCGCTTCATGACGCACTATAGGGTCTCCAGTGTAATCATTCTTGTATATCTCAAAGATAAAGTGAACGGATGCGCCTGCTTCCAACCCCCCTGAAAGGACTGAACCTTCTGTAATGGACGGATCTGTGGTAAAATTGAACGTCAAGGCGATTTCCGTCGGATCCACACCGCCGTTTTCCGGATATTCATGTACACAGGAAAGAGGAACGACCAGTGCAGCAAGCATAATGGCATATCTGATTTTCATGGTTTCTTCCTCCTTTTACAGTTTATAGATCAATGATATACCTAGTCTGGTGACACCAAGGTAGTTTGCAGTAGATGTATCGTACAAGGCGCCGTTGTCAATATTGTAGAATGTGTCATACCTGGCCCATATATAACCGACTCCTATATTGAACTCAAGTCCCCAGTGACGGTTGAATTTCAATGCATACCCGTAATCGATACCTGCGCCCCACATCCCGTCCGTATCCTGGAAACGTTTCCTGTCATCGACTGAGATATTGAACGAGCCCCCCGTGAGGTGTACTCCGAAGAAATGGCCTTTCATGGTATCCTTGAGCCAGTAACGGACAGAAGGCTGCAAGGCTAATACCCTGAAACGGTAGTCCCTGGCCACCGTGTACGGACTGTAATAAACCGGGACATCTATCGAGAAATGGTCGGCGAACTTGAATTCCGCCGCAAGATTAGGCACTACCAGCGCGTAGAAAGGGAGGTTGGTCTTTATCGACCATCTGGAATTCTCCCATGAGAATGCACTTGTCTTTTTCTTCTTTGAAAGTACCGGTTCCGCAACGGCCGGACTTCCTGAGGCCGGACGGGAAGGTGCCTGTGCCATGAGGACAGGCTCCGCTTCCTGTACGGCGTAAGGTGCCGACGCAAACTCCACCGACTCTACCGGGTCTTCCTTTCTGACAATTATGGTAACGACAAGACCACTGCGGAGCTTGGGGAACAGATGTTCTTTCATATACCTGTATGAACTTCCCTTATCAAGTATGAGAAGACTGGTCTTGATACCTCCTGTAATCTGTCCGGCGGAATCCCTGGTGAACTCAGGAGTCTCCGAGAGGATTCTCAGAACCTCATCCCTATGAGGGACACCCGTGTCTTCTGTGACCAGGTCTTTCAAGACACCATAACCGATACCGGAAGGGACAGTAGTGACCATATCCCGCCCGACACCTGTATGCCTGACAATATACGATGCAAGGGAATCCGCCCTCAGTCTTGCAAGGCGGCTGTTTCTGGAATAGTAACCGTCAGGAGATGAATAAGATGTAATCCTGACTTCTGAAAGATTCCCTGAGTCCTTGAACGAGCGTACTTTAGACACCAGGGTATCAAGCGATTCCGCATTATCCTCATATGAGGGGACAATATACCTGTACCCCGAAGGATAATATATTTTCACACTGTCTGCCGCAAATGTCCTGGATGTAATTGCACTGTCATGCGTCGATGCAAAGGCATTCAAAGACAGAAAGCTGCACGATAATAGGACTGCGAGGGAGAATAGCCTCCCCCATAAAGAATTATACACCATAAATACACACTTTCGGCGCAAATATAAGGATTTTGTTTTCTGATTGTCCACGGCACCTGATTTTTTTTTATTGTGCCTCACACAGTAAATACGGATCCATATCTTTATGTGCGCGGACGTGCTGCCGGCAACGGATGCCCGGATGCAACGTTACGGGATTCCGGTGCATCTTTGCGGTGTCTGAATCATTACAGCAATATATGAAACTGAATATTATTCCGCCGGCTGTCCTTGCGGCAGTCTCGTTTGCTGCGGCATCCTGCAGCATATACATATCGCCGAAAGGCACACTGGCAGTGCTCCTTGACACAGACATAATATAATGCACACCATGAACAGATTCAGCTTGCTTCCAGGCATTGCAGCAGCTGCTTGCCTGGCTTTTTCTTTTGTCTGCGCGGATGCGCAGAACCTTACAGTAGCATCATATAACGTGCGCTATGAAAACAGCGGTGACGCTGAGGCAGGAAACGGATGGGATGCCAGATACCCCTGGATATGCTCCCTGATAGAGTTTGAGGGAGTGGACATCTTCGGCTCCCAGGAAGTGCTTGAAGGACAACTGGGTGATATGCTCGCAGCTCTTCCGGAATACGGTTACATCGGCGCAGGGAGGGATGACGGGAAGACAAAAGGGGAATATGCACCGGTATTTTACAGGAAAGACAGGTTCAAAGTCCTGGACGGAGGGTGGTTCTGGCTGTCAGAGACACCGGAAGTGCCGGCCAGAGGCTGGGATGCCGCCCTCCCGAGAATCTGCTCATGGGGACACTTCAAGGACATGGAGACAGGCAAGAAGATATGGTTCTTCAACCTGCACATGGACCACGTGGGAGTGAAGGCCAGGGCCGAAGGTGCGAAACTGGTGGTCAGCCGCATAAAAGAGTGGTGCGGGAAGAATGAATCCGTGTTCCTTACAGGGGACTTCAATGTGGACCAGAAAAACGAGATATACACCACCTTCACCGGGTCGGGAGTACTGGAGGACTCGTATGTGACAGCGGAAAAGAGATATGCGCCGAACGGGACGGCCAACGGCTTCAACCCGGACTCCCGCACTGACAGCAGGATAGACCACATCTTCGTGTCCCCTGGCATGGAAGTGAAGAACTATGGGGTGCTTACAGAAACATACCGGAGTGAAAAGACCGGAGGAGACACCTACAAGTCCGGCAACTTCCCCAAGGAAATAGACCTGCATGAATATCAGGCACGGACACTTTCAGACCATTTCCCTGTAATAATAAAGGTGCAGCTGTGACTGCACCTTTATTTATTTGCACAGGACAGAGACAGTCCTACTTGTGCTCGCGGATATTGCTTGACCGGTGATACACGGACCCGGGGCTGCCGTAGTAATCCAGCGATGCCGTCTTCGCCACATCCGTCACCAGCGATTCAGTAGCACGGACATGGGCGGACGCGGCTGCGTAAAGGGATACATCCACTTCCCTGAAAGCCGCATCCTCCATCCTGGCGGAAGAAGCCCCGCTGCACCCAAGTCTGAGCCTGGTCCCGCATGAGTCAGAATCCAGAGAAAGCTTAGCGGCCCCTGAAAGCTCCGCATCCATGGAATCAGCCTCACCGCACAGGGAGAAATCCGCCCCACCGGACAGGGCCAGCACCGCAGAGCCGCAGGAAGTAATGCTTCCGCGCATTTTTGCGGCACCGGACGCATCAATATCCACATTGTCAGCGGATATATCAGCACCGGACACATCAGCGGCCCCGCTGTAATCCAGATCCAGGGAACTTGTCCGCAGCTTAAGCCCCGTGATCTCCCCGGCCCCGCTGACCTTCATGCTGCATCTTTCCTTTGAACTGATCTCCAGGCCACTGGCGGAAGAAGCCCCGCTCATCTCCACAGTGGAACATATATTCCTGGAGACAAGTCCGCTGAGCGTCGACGCGCCGGAAAGATGGACCTCCAGCTCATCAGAGGTGAACTCCCCTTTCATGCTCATGGACACAAGGCCCGAAAGGTCGATGAACCCGATCTTGGGCATCTTCACGAACACCTCCACCTCCGGAGCGCTGTCGTGCCTGTCCAGCGGTTTGACTGTCATCACTTTCACTATAAGGTTACTGCCGGACTTCTCAAGGCGCACCGCGTCACTGTATCTTTCGTCGGAAATCCTGACGGACACATCGTATCCGCTGCTTTTCTCCACATACACAGTGATTTCCGCGACATTCCACCCCTTCCATCTTGAAAAATTCCTGGAGCCTCGATCCGTACAGAGTTCGGACTTGATCCCTGTGAACCCTTTTATACTGTAGGATTTCTCCATGCCGTCAGAATTCCCTCTGCCGCATTTGCCGTATGCGGCGCAAGATGTCAGGCACAGGAGCGCCACTGCCGCCGATGCGATTGAAATGATTCTTTTCATTGGTATCTGGTTTTAATAATTCCTCATCATATCATGAGAGTAGGCCCGGATGCAGTCCCTGTAAAGCGATGCCACACATTCAGTCTGCCTGTCATAATAGGTCTTGAGGACCAGCATCTTGTCATCCATGTCCAGCCCGTCCAGCTGCTTTTCCAGGTCATTCCGGGAGGCCAGCAGTTCCTCCACAGTAGAGGATATGTCCATCTGCCGGCATACATCCGACTCCATCTCCATATCCCTGATATTGTCCAGGATACCGCGGATGCCGTCAGTGTATTCCTGCACGTACAGCTCTGCCGGGCCTGGGGCCTCTTCCCGGTCCAGGAGGAAGATGGAGACGATGACGGCGGCAACGGCCGCAGCTGTGCCCAGCAAGGCGGTGAGCCTTCTCCGTAGAGCTGACTTTCTCCCTATTGAAGCACATCTCGACAGGAAAGCCTCTTCACTGACCCCGTGTCCTGTCTCCAGAGATTCTATCTCGGATGAATATTTTCTGAAATACTGCTCCATATCCTAATGTCAGTTCGGCGAATTTATGTTTAACAATATTATCCTAGAAATCAATATTTTATCATTTATGGCCGGAATCCGTCACACTGACGTCAGGGGGATTTCCTCCGGAAATCCTGTCTGTCCACTCCCAGTCTCCTGCGGTGACAGCCCCGTCGGGGCATGCGGCTCCACTTCGCTCCGCCGGAATTATTTTCCAAGCCTGTCCTTCAGGATGCCTGCAAGCTTCCTCCTGGCCCTGAGATACTGGCTCCGGACCCCGTTCTCGCTTATATGCATAAGACCTGCTATCATTCCATAGTCATAATTCTCTATCAGCCTGAGGACAAGGACTGTCCGGTATCCGCAAGGCAATGACTCAAGAGCAGACATCACTTCCGCCACAGTGTCTTTCCCCATATTGCCCCACATGGAGTCTTCCGGACTTCCGCTCTCATCAGGTATGCTCTCTGTCCCGGAATCCAGAGGCTGCAGCCTGCGGGTGCGCCTGAGCCAGTCAATGGACAGGCGCACACATGTACTGCGCAGCCAGGCGGCCTTCATCGGCTCGGCATCCAGCCTCGGTGCCTTTGTCAGATACCTTATAATGCTCTCCTGCATGATTTCCTCCGCCTCAGGGACAGACGCAGTGATACGCAAAGCTATATTGAACAGCTTCTTACTGTAGGTCCTGAATATCACTGCGGCTTCTTCCCTGTCCATTACGTGTATCTGTTTATGCTTTCCGGACCGGCTATGTCCTTCCAGTCTCTATGGATTAGACGGAGAGGCCATTGATTTGTTGCATGCTCCTGCCAAATTTTTTTCATGTCCGGAGGGCAAGACCGCTCTCAGGCCGCATCCAGGCAATGTTCACACGCGGGTCCAATGTATCCGTATCCCTTTACGCTCCATGCCCCGGAACCATGTCATCTGCCGTTTGGCGAACTGGTGTATGGCGACAGCCAGGCGCCCCTTCATTTCCTCATAGGTGATTTCCCCTGTCAGGTACAGGGTCACGAATTTGTATTCGAGTCCGTAATAGATAAGGTCCTCAGGCGGGATCCCGCTGTCCAGGAGCCGCCGTACCTCCTCCACCATCCCCTCCTGCAGACGGGCTTCGAGACGGCGGTCAATCCGGGTGTTGCGCTCTTCCCTGCTGACAAGTGTACCTATATAATAGGTATTCCTCGGCAGCGGATGAGTATGCACCACAGGATGGTCCTTTTCATAGATGGCAATCTCCAGAGCCCGTATCAGGCGCTTGCGTGTATCGTAATCCGTGGAGTTGTGCAGAGGCTTGAGGGAAGCCAGGCGCGCGACAAGAGTGTCCGTGTCCTCCTTCTCAAGCTCGGCCCTCAGCTGAGGGTCAGCCGGGACATCAGGAAGGGAATACCCGCAGGTCGCAGCCTCGATATAGAGTCCGGACCCTCCACAGAGGACCGGTATGCAGCCACGCGAGACAATGTCCCGGTACACCTTCCCGAAATCCTTCTGGTACTCATAGATATTGTATTTGGTGCCTGCATCCGCTATATCAATCAGGTGATACGGCACTTCTCCATACTCGGACAGGTCCTTGCCTGTACCGATATCCATACCGCGGTAGACCTGGCGGGAATCCGCGGAAATGATCTCGGCCCGGGACTTCCCGCCATCAGGGCAGGCCTGGCCAAGCAGAGAGTCAATCTTCCCGGCCAGGGACACTGCATATCTTGTCTTGCCGGATGCAGTAGGTCCGAGCACGCATATCAGGTCTATGATGCCGTCCCTGTAATACTGCAGCACCTTTCCTGCATCTATTTCCTCCGCCTGGGGGAGTTCCGCCATAGGAGGCACGCCATTTCCTTTCGCCATTGCTGAAAACAAACTTGCTGTCACACCCGGGCAGGTGTCACTGTTCCCCGTAAAGATACCGCCTCTGGGCAGGGGTGAGAGAATCTATCTCGCAGCCCCAGTATGACAGTATGCGCTCCGCCACATCCTGGTCAATGGTGTGAGGCACCTTGTTGAGCATGTGCCACACCTTGCGTTCTATCTTGTGGCCGTTCTGCACAAGATACTTGGCACTAAGGGCCTGGATGGCGAACGACATGTCCATGATTTCGGCCGGATGTCCGTCACCTGCGGCAAGATTCACCAGACGCCCCTCGGCCAGAATATAGATCCGCCTCCCGTTGCCGAGCAGATATCCGGTGATATTTTTCCTGGCAGGCTTAATCTCCACGGCCATGGAAGCCAGGGCCCTGACATCGACCTCCACGTCGAAATGCCCGGCATTGCAGCAGATGGCCCCGTCCTTCATGAGAGGGAAATGCCCGCTTGTTATCACCTGCTCGCATCCTGTCACTGTCACGAAAATATCCCCCAGAGGGGCAGCCTGCTCCATTTTCATCACCTTGAAACCGTCCATCACCGCTTCCATGGCCTTCACAGGATTCACCTCGGTGACTATAACCCGGGCTCCGAGGCCCTTGGCCCGCATGGCCACGCCCTTGCCGCACCACCCGTAGCCTGCCACCACCACGGTCTTGCCGGCGACTATGAGGTTTGTAGTCCTGTTGATCCCGTCCCATACGGACTGCCCGGTACCGTAACGGTTGTCAAACAGATGCTTGCAGTCGGCGTCATTCACCAGCATCATCGGGAAGAGCAGTTCCCCTGCCCTGTCCATGGCCCTGAGGCGCAGGATGCCTGTTGTCGTCTCTTCGCACCCGCCGATGACACCCGGGACAAGATGGGTGAATTCCGTATGCATCAGATGCACGAGGTCCCCTCCGTCGTCAATGATGATGGCCGGACCGGCCTCCAGCACTTTCCTGATATGCGCCCCGTACTCTTCCTCCGAAGCGCCGTGCCATGCAAACACATTGAGTCCTTCATGCACAAGGGCCGCCGCCACGTCATCCTGCGTTGAAAGAGGATTGCTTCCTGTGACATACATTTCGGCACCGCCTGCGGCCAATGTCTGGCACAGGTATGCCGTCTTCGCTTCCAGATGGACAGAAAGCGCTATTTTCAGGCCTTCAAAAGGCTTTTCTTCAGAGAACTCCTTCTCCAGCCCGTTCAGCAGGGGCATATGATGCTTCACCCATTCAATCTTGAGCCGGCCGTCCGGCCAGAGGCTGATGTCACGTATTTCGCTTGCCATGATGTATTGGTTTTTATTTTTCAAATGTAGTGAGAATTTATACGCAATCGGGCAGCCTCCGTGACTTTTTTATACGACCTGTGCAGAAATCGGAAATTTATGTGTAAGTTTGCTGACTTTTATAAAGACGGAGGGAAAGAAGATGCCGAAAGCCAAGAGCAAAGTGGAGATAAAGAACAGAAGGGCCTCGTTCGACTACGAGTTCCTGGAGACCTACATTGCCGGCATCGTGCTGAGCGGTACGGAAATCAAGTCCATCAGGGCAGGCAAGGCCTCTCTGGTGGATGCATTCTGCTATTTCAACGGCGGGGAGCTGTATGTCAAGAACATGCACGTGGCAGAATATTTCTGGGGAAGCTGGGGGAACCATGAGCCGCGCCGTGACCGCAAGCTTCTTCTCACCCGCAAGGAACTGGGCAAGCTGCAGCGTGCAGTGAAAGAAAAAGGGCTGACAATCGTGGCTGTGAAGCTGTTCATAGCAGACAACGGGTACGCCAAGCTGCTCATAGCCCTCGCCCGCGGAAAGAAAGAATATGACAAGCGCCAGTCCATCAAGGAGAAAGACCTGCGCCGCGAGATGGAACGCATTTGACGGGGAACAGAAGCCCGGAAACCGCCATCCGAAAAATCATTACGATACACCCCTGCCGGTCAGTCGATCGGTTTAAGCCTGAATTTCACTATATAAGGACCTGACGTGACATCCTGTCCCGCCGAGGAGAACATGGCGGCTGCCGAATCATACAGAGGATCGCCCTTCAGCTCCATCATGGCAGGGTCGAGCTCTGGAAGGACCGTATAGAACCAGTCACTGTCAGAAGCCAGCACCGGAGTCATCACCGTGACCGAGCCTGGAGCATTTGTCCACCTTATCCCCCTGCGGCTCCTTTTGTCGTATATGAATATGCAGTCGGACGCCCCGGGGCCTGATGCATGGAAATAAAAGTGGCTGTCTGTCTCGTGAAGATCCATCGGCAGCTTGTACCGGTCTGACATCATGTATTGCATCATGTCCTCCCCGGCTTCATTATAGTAGTACCTTTCCGGTATGCCCTGCCCCTGGAAGTCTATCCTGCAGGCCGCCACCGGAGCATCCCCTTCAAGTCTGTAGAAGACATGCCGGCTGTCCTGCGGCCTGAGATAATAAGTGTTCCCGCATGACTGGGATATGTTCGACATAGAGAAAGTGCAGTCCTCATGCGGGATATATGTCCCGGTGATGCTTCCGTCCTTTGAGACCTTATACAGCAGGGCATCATCTTCCTTGCCGGCATCACCGGACCCTGCCGGGAAAGCCGAAAACAGATAAAGCCCATCCTCTCCGGCAGGAGCGACAGCATCATAAGGAATCTCTGACGGTATGTCCACCACCCTGCAGCCGGACGGGACGTCAAGGTCGAAAAACTTAGCCTTCGGACCGTCAAGTATCACCAGTTCACTGTCTGTCAATGCAATATCGACTATGCTCATGTATTCGTTCGAGGCCCTCCCTTTCCCGGAGAACTTCCTGTAGAATGTCCCGTCCGGACTGACTGTGACAAGCTTGCCGCCATAGTCCAGGATATAGAAATGCCCCTCGCGGTCTATCAGCATCTTGGCCACATCTGAAAAGAGAAGTCTCGGGTCATCGGACAGCCGTACCAGTTCCATTTTATCTATATACGGAATCAGGTCTTCTGTCTCTGATGTCTCTTCAAGCGGCCTGAAGGTGGAAAGGCTGTCTGCCTCCCCGCTGCCGCCGGAGCAGCTCCCGATGGCCGCCAATATGATGACGGCAAGGAAGGAGGACAGGATCGGATGTATATTCATGGCAGTCAAATTAAAATTCATGAAGACAGGTATCCGCTACCTTTCCCAGCGGTCTTCATCAAAGGAAGGCGCCGTATATGGGCCTTCGTGGTCTATGCGGAAAGAAAGATATGTGATGGGGATACCCTGTGCAAGATACTGCGACTCATAGAAAGTCTGGACCTGGAAAAGGGCATCGACAGCGTCACGTCCGCAGACGGACTCCAGCGCCGTGCCGTACAGCCTCTGCCTGTCAGCCCCGTATATGTCAGTGGCGCAAGCAAGTATGTCCAGGCCATTCTGCTCGGCAACCGCCTTCGTATATTCATGGAGCAGCCTGCTGTCCGTCTTGAGATGCACGATGCCCCCTTTCTTGAGGAAGCCGCGGTACCTCTCCAGGAAAAGAGGTGATGTCAGCCTCTTCTTGGGTTTCTTGAGCTGCGGGTCAGCGAACGTAATCCAGATCTCCGAGACTTCGTCCCTGTCGAAAAGCGACCCTATGAACTCTATCCTGGTACGGAGGAAAGCCACGTTGGAAAGATTGTGTTCCGTAGCATACCTGGCCCCCTTCCACAGCCGTGCCCCCTTTATGTCCACCCCGATATAGTTGGACGAAGGGTTGCGCAAGGCAAGGTCGATGGTGTACTCGCCTTTTCCGCATCCGAGCTCCACCACGACGGGACCGTCATGCACGAACATTTTTTCCCGCCAGTGTCCCTTGACAGGATGGTCGGCCCCGAGCACTTCGGAAGTGGCCGGCTGTATGAGGCAGGAGAAAGTCTCGTTCTCCTTGAATTTGCGAAGCTTGTCTTTTCCCATTTTATTTTGCGGATTTCGTGTATTTCAGTCCGAGCCCACGCAGGCCGCGGAACTTGTCTTCGTCCTGTATCTTTATGGATATGTCCCATCTGCCGTATTCAGAAGGTATGAAGCCCTCCCGGTACAAGGATTCATACTGCCTCGAGAAAAAATCCTCCCTGACAGCCCCGTCCCGTGGCAGGCCGACTTTTTCGGTGTAACTCCGGCCCGATGGCGAAACAGCTGTGACATGAAGCTCCATCAGCGCCGGCATTCCGTTTATTTCCCTCGGCGGGGCATCGAGCATGGTGAAAAGAGTCAGCGTATAGCGGCACGTGCTGTCACTCATGTCCAGGCTGAACACATAACCCCCGGCAGATGACCTGTCACCGCGGCGGACAAAAGACTCGTTGTCCACCGGGGCCCCGCAGGCGGAGACAATGAGCACGGCGACCGTCCACAGGAAGCTCCTCCGGATATGTAGGCCACGTGACATTATTTCTCCTTAGGC
>JADIMB010000110.1 GCA_017694995.1 Candidatus Cryptobacteroides faecavium
TGGGGGTAGACCATAGGATTAAACGCATGTTTAATCCTTAACGTCAGTGTGACGGATTCCGGTCATAAATGATAAAATATTGATTTTTAATATAATATTGTTAAACATAAATTCGTCGAACTGGCGTTAAATTAAGAAACTGATGAAGAAAATTACAGGATATATTACCGCTCTTCTGCTCCCCTGCCTCACGGCATGGGGGCAGGAGACTTCCTATGTGGACTATGTCAGCCCTCTGGTAGGGACAATGTCCAAATTCGAGCTTTCCACCGGGAACACCTACCCTGCAATAGCGCGTCCATGGGGCATGAACTTCTGGACCCCGCAGACAGGAGAGATGGGCAACGGCTGGACCTATACCTATACGGCAGACAAGATAAGAGGATTCAAGCAGACACACCAGCCGAGCCCGTGGATGAACGACTACGGGCAGTTCGCCATTATGCCGGTAACAGGGAAACCTGTCTTTGACCAGGACGAGAGGGCAAGCTGGTTCTCACACAAGGCTGAGACTGCCACCCCTTATTACTACAGCGTATATCTGGCAGACCATGATATCACTGTGGAGCTGACTCCGACAGAACGTGCAGCTGCATTCCGCATCACATATCCGGACTCCGGCAACGGCGGTTCCTATCTGGTGGTAGATGCATACGACAGAGGATCATACATCAAGGTCATCCCGGAAGAGAACAAAATTATCGGATATTCCACCAGGAACACCGGAGGCGTCCCTGACAACTTCAGGAACTGGTTTGTAATCGTGTCCGACACGCCATTCGAGTCCGTGTCAGTATCCAGGGACGGAAAAATCACATCTGGTACAGAAGCCGAATGCGCCCACGCAGGTGCCGTGATAGGATTCAAGACATCAAGAGGCCAGGAAGTGGCGCTCAAGGTGGCGTCTTCGTTTATCAGCGCCGAGCAGGCCGAGCTGAACCTCAGGGAGCTCGGCGACGGGGATTTCGACAGGATAAAGAATGAGGGCCGTGACAGATGGAATGAGGTCCTCGGAAGGATAGAGATACAGGACAATGACATAGACAACATAAGGACATTCTATTCATGCCTGTACCGGTCTGTGCTGTTCCCGAGAGATTTCACCGAAGTCAATGCCGCAGGAGAAAGGGTGCACTACAGCCCGTACAACGGTAAAGTGCTTCCGGGCTATATGTTTACAGATACAGGATTCTGGGACACGTTCAGATGCCTTTTCCCGCTTCTGAACCTTGTATATCCGGAAATGAGCGCAAAGATGCAGGAAGGGCTGGTCAATGCTTATCTCGAAAGCGGTTTCCTTCCGGAATGGGCGTCTCCTGGACAGAGGTCATGCATGATAGGCAACAATTCGGCTTCCGTCGTGGCAGACGCATATATCAAAGGTATAAGAGGTTACGACATCAACAAGCTATGGGAGGCAGTGAAGCATGGTGCAAATGCGCAGCTGAAAGGCACAGATGCAGGACGTGCCGGTTTCGAGCAGTACAACAAATACGGCTATATCCCGTGCAATACCGGAATAGAGAAGAATGTCGCAAGGACACTCGAGTATGCCTATGACGACTGGTGCATCTATGCCCTGGGCAAGAAACTCGGGAAACCGGAAAGCGAACTGGAGCAATACAGGAAACATGCCCTCAACTACAGGAACGTATATAACCCTGCTGCAAAGCTGATGGCGGGACGTGACGACAAAGGCAATTTCAGGCCTGATTTCGAAGGTACCGACTGGAGCTGGGATTTCTGCGAAGGCAACAGCTGGCACTGGAGTTTCTGCGTGTTCCATGACCCGGCAGGCCTTATTGACCTGATGGGCGGGGAAAAAGGGTTCAACACAATGATGGACTCCGTGTTCGTGATGCCGAGCTATCTGGGAATGGACAGCCGCGGAATGATCCACGAGATGAGGGAGATGCAGGTGATGGACATGGGGCAGTATGCCCACGGCAACCAGCCTATACAGCACATGGTATACATGTACAACTGGAGCGGGCAGCCATGGAAAACCCAGTACAGGGTACGTGAAATCATGAAGAAGCTCTACTCCGCCGCCCCTGACGGATACTGCGGTGACGAGGACAACGGGCAGACTTCAGCATGGTATGTATTCTCCGCACTCGGGTTCTATCCGGTATGTCCGGGGACAGACCAGTATATCATCGGCTCCCCTCTTTTCAGGAAAGCGACAGTCCATCTCGCAAACGGGAAAGACCTGGTGCTCTCGGCAGAGGATAATTCATCAGAGAACATCTACATAAAAGATATCAGAGTCGGCGGGAAGAAATACGCAAAGACCTTCTTCACGCACGGACAGCTTGAAAACGGAGGCTTGATAAGCTTCGGGATGACATCCGAACCGGACACCTCCCGTGGCACAGACACTTCCGACAGGCCGTACTCCTTCTCGGACGAAACACTTTAACAAGTAGACACCCATTATATTTCATGGGGTCAGGACCGGAGGCTTCCCCAGCCTTTCCGGTCCTGATTTATTTAGGAACCTCCCTTAGGGACTTGTCAGACTTTCTCTGCAGCCACGCGGCTGAAAAAAGAATCGGCGTCACGGTGCATGGCGGCGGCCGCGGAAACTGTCCGCGCCCGGACAGCCGGATCGCTGAAACGGAACAGCCTGCTGTCCGCCGGGAGGCCCGCAGAAGCGAGCAACTGCAGCTTCCTACTGTCAGAAGAGGCATCAGGACACCAGAAGTCCTTGCCGAGAATCATGGAGAACAACATCAGATGATATGAAGTGCCTACAGTACATTCCGCCGAATCCACAAGCGATATGAAGCCCGCAGGGCCGCAAGGGACATGACGCCGCATGGACACCCCGGCTGAAGGAGAGCCGTATCCCTGCCCGGCTGAAGCCCCGTCGGAAACCACCAGGACAGGTATGCGTGCACTCCCCTGCCTTACCGACGAGGCACCATGTCCAAGCATCCCGGCAGACAAGGCATCGGCTGTCATCTCCGCCTCTCTGCTCCCGCGTCCGGGGGCATAATACAGTATATACTTTCCAGGCAAGGCGTTGTCCGCCGCGGCACAGTCCTCTGAAGAAGCCAGGGCACGCCAGAATGCCGCATCATGAAGAAGCACAGGATCCGGCAGCACAGGAATACCGCCATTGTATCCGGACACAAGGCCGTTCTCCTGCAGGAAGCCGGCTGTCTGTGTCTCCCGTACCGATACCGCACTGTATTGTGACAGCAGGCGGCGGATCTCCGTCCCGAGGCCCGGACGGAGCTTCGGGGCAGGCCCCGCAGACGGGGCATACGCCACCTTACACAGTCCCCGGGAGCATCCGGAAAGACATGACCTCTCCTGCGCCTGAGTGCTTTCTGCAAAGTCCAGAAAATAAGCCAGGGAGAAATCAATCGCCGAGGGATTCCATATCTGGTCGCTCCCGGAGACAAGCATGTCATATGAAGACCAGTCATGCCTGCGGAGCTGCCTCCCTGAGCCAAAACGGCAGGACGTAAGGTTCATCTGCTCATTCATGAAGCGGGAGAACGCCATCCTCTTCCTGCGCATGAAGCCTATCGTATCCCATCCGGACGCAAGACGGCGTAGAGACTGCTTGGCATTGTATACGGAGTTGAAGCACACAGGTGCCGGATAAAGCCTTCTCTGCGCCAGGCTGCGGAAATCTATGATTTCCACATCATGCCCGCGCCCTTCAAGATACTTCTGGAGGGCATAAGCCTGCAGGGCAGAGCCGTAGTTCATTGCGGCATGGAAAGTAATCAGACCTGTCTTCATCTTGATTTGTCCCTTTTGAAATATTTCCTGGCTATCCAGTCTGCCACGATAGCATAATAAACCCTCAGCCCGAACACAGGCTCAAGCATACGGAACAGCCTTATACGCAAGCTTTTACGACGCGGAGAACGGAGCTGGTCATTGCCCCGCACGGCCTCCTGTACACTCCTGGTGTATATGTCCATGTCGCCCTTGACGGCCGAGAGCATCTCCATGCCCTTCCGCGTGACAGGAAGAAGCAATGACACTCCGTGCGGATGGTCAGGCACATCATCCCCGAGCCCCCAGAAATCCCCTATCGTGATGTCCGAGACCCTTTCCGTCCTGGCGTAGGGACAGCGGTAGCAGCTGTCCCTGTAGGTGAACCCGTCCATAAAAAGGCTGTAATACAGGTCCTCTGTCCGCAAGCCTGACAGCGGCTCATGCCCATAAAGGACACTCCCGTCCGTCCCCAGTATCCGCATCACAAATCCGCCCTGCCCCCTGAAACTCACATCAGAGACAGTACACGGGTCGATATGCAGATGTCCGGACACATACTTCTCCAGCATGGAAAACGAAGGGACACCATGGCATATCAGGTCCACCAGGCAGAGCTCCTCCGGCACTTCCCTGAACATGGACTTCACAGCCGCCACCTGGCATGGCGTGCCTATAAACAGCACCCTGGTCCCGGACCTGACATCCGCCCTGATTTCAGGCAGGACCTCCGCAATGGAACTCTGTACATATTTCGACCCTTTGAGCCTCTGCAGGCCATCCATGCCGGTCACTCTTATATGCTTGACAGAGAAAGGTTTCCCTGCCACGGAATCCCCCTTGCACACAGCGCATCCGTACACCGCTCCGCCCTGCGAAAGAACATGGCGGGACAGTACGGAAGCGGCACCTCCGGAAGTACTGGAAACATATTCCCGGCTGTCCCTGGCCCACGCAGCATAGGCAGCCGAAGGCATCAGGACGCCGGCCGGGCTGTTTGCCGGACAGGCCCCGGCACACAGCCCGCAGTCAATGCACGATGCCGTATCGACCACCGGGAACAGATGTCCCAGCTTCCCCTCCTGCATCTTGATGCAAGACTTCGGGCATATGGCCGCACACAGCGAACAGCCCGTGCAGTTCTCATATTTGCAGACCTTCTCCATACTATTTCCTTCTCCCTGCCAGCTTCGCCGTCCAGTCCTTCAGCATCCTGCCCATGGAATCCCTTTCAGTCCGGTCCAGAGCGACAGTCCATGCGGAAATCCCGGTGCATACAACAGATACCGAACACAGGACGAGGAAAGTCCACCACGAGTCCACGGTAAGCACACACAGCCTCAGGTACAAAGGCAGAGGCAGGGAGACCGCCAGCATACCCGCCACCCTAAGCAGGACAGATGAAATGAAGCGCCGCACAGAGAAACCTATCTGGCGCCTCGCGAAAAAGAACCGGGCAAAGCCGGAAACAGCTGAAAAGACGATTGTCACATAATACACAGTCTCCGGCTCCATGCCAGAGCGCAGCAGGACATATGCCACAGGTATGCTCAGCAGGATTATGAGGCTTACCGCCACCTGGTAGTTCCTGATGCTTCCAGTGGCAGCGAGCGAAGTCATCAAAGGACTTCCGAAAAGGCTGCACACCAGGGCGTCGGCCATGATCAGGACTATAAACGATGAGGAGTACTCCGGCACTTCCTTGAGCCATACGTCAAGCACGAAATCCACATTCAGCAGCAGAGGGAGAGCCAGGAAATAAAGGAGCACGAAAGAGAACTTGAGACCTCTGAGAGCAAGCCTTTCCATCTCCCTGACCTCGCCCTGTGCGTAATTCTTTGTTATCTGGGGATTGAATGCCATCTGGAAATTGGAGACGAAAGCATTGACCGAGTTGGACACCTGAAGGGCCACTCCCCTTGCTGCGTTCACGGCAGTACCGAAAAACAGGTTAAGGATGATGTTTATCCCCTGGTCCTTCATCACCCAGGCCAGACTGCCGAAGACATTCCACCCCGCAAATCCGGTCATCTCCCTGTAAAGGGACTTCGCTCCAGGCTTCACACTGCGGCATTCCTGGTACCTGCGCCTGCACCAGAGCTGGTAGAAAATACGGACCGCCACCTGGATCAGGAGCATAAGGAAGCCGTACACTATCAGCTTGTCAAACGGAAGGATTTTCAGCAGGAACACCATGGAAAGCTTTGCAAGGGCCTCCGCCACACTCACATAGGCGAATATGTCCATCTTTTCATGGGCCACTATCACGGCGTTGTACGGGACCTGTATCACGTTCACGAAGAAGGTGGCCACGGAAAACTGGTAGACCCATCTGGCCGCAGCCATCCTCTCCGGCTCTATGACAAGCTTCTCGTTAAGGAGCCACAGACCTGCGGTCTCCGCCATGACCACGACCAGGAGCCCGATAAACAGATGAATGTGCATCGCCGCGGAAAACACGTTCCTCAGACGCACAGGGTCTCCACGCCCGAGCTCGAATGTCAGGAAGCGCTGGGTGGCGGAGGCCATGCTGTTGTTGAGGAAAGCGAACATAGTCACCACACCACCGACAATATTGTAGACACCGTAGTCACTCACTCCAAGGATGTCCAGCACGACGCGGGAAGTGTACAGAGTCACCAGCAGAATGAGTATCATCCTGATATACAGGAACATGGTATTCCTGGCTACTCTCCTGTTGTCTGTGACTCCGTTATTCGGCATACATTATGGCCCAAATGGCGATGGATTTCAAGATTTCTTCCTTTTAAGCAACAAATATATAATCCTTGAAGGCAATATCTTCACGGTGAGATGGTTGAATAGTCCGCTGCTGAAACGCCACGCGAGCTTCCTGGCGTATGCTATCTTTTCCCTGCTCTGGCGGAAAGAGTGCCCGGAGGCGTATCTGCCCAGCGCAATCTTGTACCAGTATACCACAGAAGGCAGCCTGATTCTGCGCACAGGATGGCTTCCGCCTTCCGACAGAAGGTATTCTATCATTCCTGTCACCTTACGGAATGTGTCTATACCGAAATCATATTTTCCATAGAACTCCTCTGGCAGGAAATACCTGTATTCGCAGGCCTGGACATAAGTCACCCCGGGAGAGGCCTTAAGATACTCCAGCACGAAATATTCATCCTCAAACACCCGGGAGGACTCGTCAAACGCAAGCCCCGCGGATGAAATCACCCGGCGGACAAAAAGCTTGTTCCATACGAACTGGAGCAGCCTGGCGTTAAGGAATGTCTCGAGAATCCCGGCCATGTCATCAAATCCGGCAGTCTTCCCGGGGATATCTTCCAGGCTCACCTTCTCTGCTTCCAGGCAAGAGCCTGAAGACTGCCCCCCTTTATATATCATATATCCCGCGATTACCAGGCCCGTGTCACCGGCAGCTTCATAAAGACTTGACAACCAGTCATTCCCTGCGCAATCATCACTGTCACAGAAGGCCACATATCTCCCCGACGCGACAGCAAGAGCGGCATTCCTGGCGGATGAGACTCCGCCGTTCGGCTTGTCGATGACGATGATGCGGCTGTCACCGGCTGCCAGTTCCCTGCATATCTCCGGTGAAGCATCAGTGCTTCCGTCGTTGACCAGGATAAGTTCAAAGTCAGTGAACGTCTGCGCCAGCACACTTTCCACACAGCGGGCAAGTACAGGTGCTGAGTTGTATACCGGTATAATGACTGATATACAAGGAGATGAACATTTCCTGGTCTTACTCTCACCCATCCTAAGAAGATTTCCGCAAGCGCATTAAGATTCCACGGCACGGGTCTGTTCCAGATAGCCGTAATCATCCGGGAGAGCAATACCCCTGGCCGCATTCCCGGCCCCTGCAGCCACCGCCAGGGCATCGCACCTCTCATTCTCGGGATGTCCGGCATGCCCCTTTATCCAGTGGAAAGACACCCTGTGAAGGCGGTATAAAGGGAGGAACCTGCGCCACAGGTCCGGGTTCTTCGCCTTGGCAAAACCGTTCTTCTCCCACGAGAAGAGCCACCCCTTATTGATGGCATTGACTACGTATGAAGAATCACTGACGACATGCACTTCAGCATTTTTCCAACGGATAGCCTCCAGGCCCTTGATCACTGCCATCAGCTCCATCCTGTTGTTGGTAGTGAGCGAGAAGCCTCCGGAAAGCTCCATTTCGCGACCGGCGCACTTGAGGACAGCCCCGTATCCTCCAGGTCCCGGATTCCCGCTCGAAGCCCCGTCCGTATAAAGATAAATAGGCGGTCTTTCCATCATACAAAACTGCATTGCCGATTGCGGCTATTCTATTACCACCCCTTTCTTTCCGGGCTTTACTTCCGAAGAAAGCGGCTGCACGGTCATTTTCCCGGCCTGCAGCTCATCGTACTTCACCCTGTTCCCGCAGATATCTATGGCTGTATATATGGACGATATCATGGAATGTGGATCGGCAAGGTCCTTCCCGGCCATTTCATACGCTGTGCCATGGTCCGGCGATGTCCTTACTACAGGGAGTCCCGCAGTGAAATTCACCCCGATCTCGAACGCCAGTGCCTTGAACGGGATCAGCCCCTGGTCATGATACATGGCCAGTACCGCATCGAACCTGCTGTAATTCCCGAGCCCGAAGAAACCGTCTGGAGAGTACGGGCCGAAAGCCATGATGCCTTCCTCGCTGGCCTGCTGCACCGCAGGAAGGATAACAGACTGCTCCTCGTCACCCAGAAGCCCGCCGTCACCGCAGTGCGGGTTCAGACCCAGCACGGCGATTTTCGGGGAAAAGATGCCGAAATCCCTTTTCAGCGAACTGTTCATGAGCCTCAGCTTGGTGAGAATGAGCTCCCTGGATATTTTCCCGGGCACATCCTTCAGCGGAATATGTCCTGTCACGACCCCGACTTTGAGCTGGTCGCTCACCATGATCATAAGGGCCTCATCCACCCCGAACTCCTTTTCCAGATATTCTGTATGCCCGGTATATCCGAACCCTTCGTTGACCATTGCCCTTTTATTGATAGGTGCGGTGACCAGGGCGTCGATATTGCCCTCCTTAAGGTCCCTGACCGCGTATTCGAGTGATGTCATTGCCGATTTGGCCGACTCCGGAGTGGACTGCCCCGGCTCCACAAAGACATTGTCCGGAAGGCAATTTATGATATTGACCCTTTTAGGGTGGGCTTCCTTAGCGGAAGCTATGACATTGGTATTTATCTGCTCGATATTATGGATCTGCTTCCTGTAGAATCCGAATATCTTGGACGAGCCGTATATCACCGGAGTGCAGATATCCAGCATCCTCTCATCTGCGAACGCCTTGATTATCACTTCATATCCGATACCGTTCCCATCCCCCTGGGTAATGCCTACTGTAAGTTTCCTTGCCATATTTCTTCATCTTTTATTACAATCCCACGGTCCGGTCTCCATACTGGAACCGAACCAACTTACAAAAGTACTAAAGTGTTTCGAATTTTTCAATATGATGGCCGGCACCCGGACTGTGCGCACGCAGTCATTTCTTCCCGAGGAATTTCGATGTGAGCCATTTGCGCAGCGGGATGTCATAGAACCTCATGCACAGATATGCTAGGATCACGCTCGAGACAATGACAAGGAGCGCCACCGGCCAAGCCTGTGAGAACGGTATCTTCTCTTCCCCGCTCCATAGCCACCAGTAGAAAAGGTACATCAGCGGATAATGTACCACATATACCGGATATGATATGTCCCCGAGGAACTTGCATATCCTTGAAGTCAGCTTGTCGGTGGTCTTTCCGGATGCCCCGAGCCAGACGAGTGCCGGGAATATGACTATTGCGCACACTGACTCGTAGAGCCCGTTCATCCAGAGATGCTCCCCGCCGCCGATGTGCGGGATGCAGAAAAACACGGCAAGCACGGCACTGCAGATCCAGAATGCTCCCTTTACCTTCACCGGACGGAATATCCTTGACATGAGCAGTCCCATAGAGAAGGAGAACATCAGGCGGAGGAATCCTCCCGGAAAGTTGTAGTCAATCAACGACCATCCGACACCCAGGTGGCCGAAACCCGAGAGGTTGCATATCGCAAACGAAGCAAGCCCTGCCCCGGCAAGCGCCACCAGGACGGCAAGTGCGGCAGTCGGCAGTTTCCGTATTATCAGGGCGTAAAGTATGTTGCCGATATACTCGAAAAACAGGGACCAGCTAGGGCCGTTCAGGGGGAACATCTCGTTGTTGCCGCGGACATCGGCTCCCGACCCCGGAAGGACGGGTATAAGGAACATGCTGAGAAACAGGGCGATGAGCACGAAAGTGAAAGACACGTGCGTCCCGTCCCAGCGGACACAGCCCTGGATGCAGTAGGAAACGGCGCCCAGCACCGCCCCCATTATCACCATCGGATGGAGCCTTATGAGCCTCCTCTTGAAGAATCCCTTGAGTGTAAGTGTGGTTTTCCACCTGTCGTCGTATGCGTACCCGATCACGAAACCCGAAAGGATGAAGAAGAAGTCCACGGCCATGTAGCCATGGTTGAAATGCTGGTCGATGGGGCTCGTGGCGAAGCCTTCGAAAATATGGTAGCACATTACGAGCAGTGCGGCCACTCCCCTGAGTCCGTCAAGAAGCTCATAATGGGGTTTTGTATCCGAGAATGCCGCGGAAGAGATGTTTTGCATCACCGGTCAGATTTTAATGTATGTAATCCTTAAAAACTCGGCAAAGGTACTAAGAAGCTGTTTAAAATTTTATCGATATAAATTTTATGAGAGATTTCCGAGGGGAGATTTTCTGATCTTTTGAAAAGGATAGCAGAGCTATCTGACTGAAAAAAATCAGAAAATATACACCGGAAAGGT
>JADIMB010000111.1 GCA_017694995.1 Candidatus Cryptobacteroides faecavium
TGAGAAGGATGTCCGTCCCGTCATAATCCTTGATTATCTGAGGCTTTATGCCGGTTCCGGAAGCATCCGGCGATGTGTCTACATGGGCTATGAATCCTACCGCCGGGACCTTGTCTCCGCAGTTGGACGGAATTGAGCCCATCACATAGCCATATTCATCAAGAGTGGCTTCCACTCCCATGTCCTGAAGTTCTTTACAGAGCATTTTCAGCAGGTCAAACTGTCTGGCGCTGCTCGGCTGGGCCTCTGACTCCGGATCTGACTGTGTGTCCACAGCCACATATCTCAGGAATCTGTCAAGTATCTTTTCCATTTCTTAAAGTTTATAGTTCCGTTTCTTTATCAATTGTCCTGTTCGTTCCCGGGCATCAGTGCGGCAGACTGGCAGGAAGCGGCCTACATCAGCAGCAGGCTGAAGCCCATTATGGCCATGCCTGCGACAACTCCTCCGATTGCCACATGATGTTTCCCGTATTTCTCGGCAGTCGGCAGAAGTTCGTCAAGAGAGATGTATATCATGATGCCTGCTACTGCGGCAAGTATGAGCGGGAACGCTGCACTTCCTCCGGTCAGTTCCACCCCGAAGACAGATGCCACGGCGTAGCATGCCGCTGCCCCAAAAGGTTCTGTAAGGCCGGAAAGCGTGGCATAGAGCAGGGCCTTCCATTTGTTTTTTGTCGCATAATATATAGGTATTGCCACTGCAATGCCTTCAGGGATATTGTGGATGGCTATGGCAAATGTTATCCCTGCTCCGGTCTGGGAGTCGTTGAGTGCTCCGATAAATGTTGCCATCCCTTCGGGAAAATTATGGACGGCAATGGCCAGAGCCGACATTATACCGAGTTTCTTCAAGGCTCCGGAGCCTTCACTTCCTGTCTCGCCGAGCATTTTTGTCGCTGCCGTCGTGGCATTGAGAGACAGGCCTGAGGCTTCGTGCGGGTTTTCATATTCCGGTATCAGGAAGTCGATGAGTGTTATGATACCCATCCCGACAAAGAATGATACGAGTACCCATGTCTTCCCGTTGTTGAAGTCTGCAACCGAAGATATGGCACTCATGGCTTCAGGATAGAGTTCCGCAAGCGAAATGAATATCATTACCCCGGCAGACAGTCCGAGGGCTGCCGCCAGAAAATTGCTGCTCAGTCTTTTTCTGAACAGTATCAGCGCCCCTCCCGCACCGGTTGCCGCTCCGGCGATGAGGGTGAGAGCCAAAGCGTGGAGTATCTCGTTCATTTTCCGGTCATATCCTTTTTTTCATGCGGTATCGCTGCCGGTCTTGTCAGGCTTTTTTCGCTTTCATGGCGGACCGGCCGAGATAGATTATGATGGCGACATATGGGATGATGGCTATCGGCTCAGTCCAAGGGGACGGCTGCATGAACCAGTCTATCTTTGCAAATCTCAGTATCGCGCTGACCACTCCCATCAGGGCTCCTCCTGCTATGAATCCGGATGCAATGAGAGTGCCCTTTTCCTGTCTGGCGCTGTTGAGTTCCTTGTCCTTGCTGCGGCTTCCGACCCACCATGAGATTGCCCCTCCTATCAGCAGAGGCAGGTTGAGGTCGAGAGGGATGAACATGCCGAGGGCAAATGCAAGGGCCGGAATCTTGAAAATAGTAAGGACGATGGCCAGTGCGGCCCCGATTCCGTACAGAAGCCACGGCGCTCCGCCTTCGTTCATCATCGGCTCGATTACTGCCGCCATGGCGTTGGCCTGCGGAGCCACAAGCGCATTGTCTCCGGTGAAGCCATATGTCTGGTTGAGGATAAGCATCACTCCTCCGACTGTTGCCGCAGCCACAAGTGTCCCGAGAAATTTCCAGGTCTCCTGTTTTTTCGGGGTGCTCCCTATCCAATATCCGATCTTGAGGTCTGTAACGAAGGCCCCTGCCACTGAAAGGGCAGTACATACCACTCCGCCTATGATGAGGGCGGCCGTCATTCCGGCCGTACCGTTGAGCCCGCAGGCTACCATCACGATGGATGCAAGGATGAGGGTCATAAGTGTCATCCCGCTTACCGGGTTGGTCCCTACAATGGCTATTGCGTTTGCTGCCACAGTGGTGAAAAGGAAGGCGATGACCCCCACAGTGAGCAGGCCGATGACTGCGTGCCAGATATTGTCCACCACACCGAATGCGAAGAACAGGAATACAGCCACGAGAGTCATGGCTATGCCGGCAACTATGATTTTCATCGAGATGTCCCGCTGGGTCCTTACCGCCTCTTTTTCTTCGCCTGTCTTTTTGCGGCTGAATTCTCCGGCAGCCAGCCTGACAGCAGACTTGATGACTCCGAACGAGTTGATGATGCCGATGATGCCGGCGGTGGCTATGCCTCCGATGCCTATATGCCGTGCATATTCAGAAAATATCTGTTCGGCTGACATATCTCCTACAGTGGTGGTGATGCCTGTATTCATCATGTCTATCACAGACCCGCCCCAGATGATGTTCATCAGAGGAATGATGACAAACCATACAAGGAAACTTCCGCAGCATATGATGAATGCGTACTTAAGTCCTACAATGTATCCGAGACCGAGCACAGCCGCCCCTGTATTGAGCTTGAGCACTACCTTGGCCTTTTCTGCGACAGCCTCCCCGAATGGAAGCACCCTTGTGGTGATGGTTTCGCTCCATAGCCCGAAAGTGGAGACTATGAAGTCATATAGCCCGCCGACAAGTCCGCTGAAAAGGAGTGTCCTGGCTCCCTTGCCTCCGCTTTCTCCGCTTACAAGCACCTGTGTCGTTGCTGTGGCCTCAGGGAACGGGTATTTCCCGTGCATCTCCTTTACGAAATATTTTCTGAAAGGTATCAGGAAAAGTATTCCGAGGATTCCTCCCAGAAGGGAAGAGAAGAATACCTTGGTGAAATTGACGGTCAGTTCGGGATACTTGTCCTGAAGGATGTACAGGGCCGGCAGTGTGAATATCGCTCCAGCCACGATGGCTCCGGAACACGAGCCTATCGACTGTATCATCACATTCTGTCCAAGGGCGTTCTTTTTCCCGAGCGCTCCTGATACTCCTACCGCAATGATGGCAATGGGGATTGCCGCTTCAAATACCTGTCCTACCTTCAGCCCGAGAAATGCTGCAGCAGCCGAAAAAATAATGGTCATCAGAAGTCCCATGCTTACAGAGTACGGGGTGACTTCCGGCCAGTTTTTCTCCGGGGTCAGCAATGGCTTGTACTCTTCTCCCGGCTTCAGTTCCCTGTGGGCATTCTCCGGCAATGATGTCTGTTTCTTTTCCATGTCTGTTTATTATGTAAGTTCTGTCAGTCCGGGCAAAGATACCATTATTTACCCGTAATCAAAATGCATCATATGCAAGATTTTTTGCATCTGATTATTTTATATGTCAGGCAGTACGTAAAGATTTCATGAAGAGCCATGTCTTAATACTGCAGCAGGTGCAGAAAAAAGTGTTAATATGGAGAGAATATCAGTAATAATTGCAGTATACAACACTGAAAAATATCTTGAAAAATCTGTCCGTTCTGTAATGGGACAGACATATCGGAACCTTAAGATAATATGTGTAAATGACGGTTCTACGGACGGGTCTCTGGACATCCTCAGGAGACTTCAGAAGGAGGACAGCAGGATAGTCATAGTCGACAAGCCGAACGGTGGTATGGGGGATGCCCGTAATGCCGGCCTGAAAATGGCAGACTCAGAATGGATAGCATTTGTGGACTCAGATGATTTTATTGAGCCTGATGCTTTTGAGAAAGCGTCACATGCATTCGGGGCCAATCCCGATATGATACATTTCGGGACATCCGTTGTCCAGGAAGAGGAATTCACTTACAGGTCCACCAATAAAAAGTATTTTGACATCAGGTTCTCCGGTCTGGTGGAAATCGACGGGGACATCATAATGAAATCTGATGTTGTCATATGGAACAAGTTTTTCCGAAGGTCGATACTGGACAGATACGACATACATTTTGAAGACATATATTACGAAGATTTTGCTTTTACTCTGCAATACATGTTTTCTATCAGGACCGTCTATTATATAGAGGACAAGTTATACAATTATGTCCGGCATCCTGAAAGCGTAATGGGCCGGACATATGCCCGTTCTTCCAGGACGATCAATCATATGTATGCGATGCGCCATGTCCTGACCTATCTTGAACAGCGCGGGATGGTCAATGAAAAGAATGAGCGGGCATTGGCCAATCTGTTTGCCAAGTCATATAAGTTTACAGTACAGTTTGTCCTTCCGGAACAGTTGCCGGAAGTCGTGTCTTTATCTGATGCATTGTACCATGAATACCCGTTCATGCAGAAATATGTCGTCCCTACAAAGGAGAATGGCAACGTAATATACAGACCGAAAGAAAAGCGTCGCCTGGTCTCACGGCTGCTGAACAAGGTATTTTCCCTGAAACCTGAGTTTATGGAACATTGCCAGATATATAAGGTGATGAGAATTTTCGGTATCGTAGTTTTCCGGAAGAAGAGAATCTGAAGGCAGAGAAAAATAATTCAAAAAAATCCAAGAAAAATTTGGATGTAAAGAAAAAGTCCGTATCTTTGCAGCCCGTTTGAGAAAAACGGTAAGTTCGTTGACAATACTGAGAGAAGAAACGAGGTAAAGAAAGAGAAGCAGATGAGAGAGTCCTGCCGGCGAGCCAGGGATGGCTCGGCCGTGCGAGAGGGACAATTTCACGAGGCAGAAAAAAGATCACGAGAGATCACGAAGGACGAAGCGAAATATGGCGGACGGCGGATGCCTAGGCTTCCGGAGGCGATGAAGGACGCGGCAAGCTGCGAAAATGCGCGAGGAGCTGCAAGCGGGCTTAGATACGCGCGTGTCCGAATGGGGCAACCCGGCCGGCAGGCGGCCGGCCACCGGCTATAAGCCGGGGCGAACGCGGGGAACCGAAACATCCCAGTACCCGCAGGAGGAGAAAGAAAAGATCGATGGCCCGAGTAGCGGCGAGCGAAAAGGCCGGAGCCCAAACCGAGTGTGTCGAGGCACATTCGGGGTAGTAGGGCTGCGCCGAGATTACAGGTTGAGGGAACCGGAACGGCATGGAAATGCCGGGCGAAGAGGGTGACACCCCCGTACGGGCAACCGGGGCCTGTAAGGAGCAGTACCTGAGTAGGGCGGGACACGAGGAATCCTGTCCGAAGCAGCGGGGACCGACCCGCAAGGCTAAATACTCCCGGAAGACCGACAGTGGACCAGTACCGTGAGGGAAAGGTGGGAAGCACCCCGGAAGGGGAGTGAAATAGAACCTGAAACCGTCCGTCAGCGAGCGGTCGGAGCCCGGAAGGGCGACGGCGTGCCTTTTGCATAATGAGCCTACGAGTTGCGCCTGAGCGGCGAGGATAAGCGCTTGAGGCGCGGATCCGGAGCGAGAGCGAGTCTGAATAGGGCGTAAGAGTCGCTTGGGGCAGACGCGAAACCCGGTGATCTACCCTTGGCCAGGCTGAAGGGGCCGTAACAGGTCCTGGAGGGCCGCACCGGTTTACGTTGAAAAGTGCTCGGATGAGCTGAGGGTAGGGGTGAAAGGCCAATCAAACCGGGAGATAGCTCGTACTCCCCGAAATGCCTTTAGGGGCAGCCTCGCCATAGCACCGCGGAGGTAGAGCTACTGACAGGATGCGAGGGCTTCACCGCCTGTCAAATCCTGACAAACTCCGAATGCCGCGGGAGTGATTGGCGGGAGTGAGTCGTCGGGTGCTAATGTCCGGCGGCGAGAGGGAAAGAGCCCAGACCCACGTCCGAGGCCCCTAAGCCCATGCTAAGTTGCGAGAACGAGGTGGCACCGCAGAGACAGCCAGGATGTTAGCTTGGAAGCAGCTATTCATTCAAAGAGTGCGTAACAGCTCACTGGTCGAGCGGAGCCGCGTGGATGATGAACGGGCATAAAGCATGGCGCCGAAGACTGGGGCTGATTCGTGAGAATCAGCGGTAGGGGAGCATTCCGGACAGCGGCGAAGGCGTCCCGGGAGGGATTCTGGAGCGTCCGGAAAAGAAAATGTAGGCATGAGTAACGACAACGCGCGGGAGCAACGCGCGCACCGCAAGCCCAAGGTTTCCTGAACAACGTTAATCGGATCAGGGTAAGTCGGGGACTAATCGGCACCCGAGAGGGGGACGAGATGTAAAACCGGTCAAGATTCCGGTACCCGCATGCCGGGCCGAGCGCCGACCCGGGGATGGAACTGCCGCCCACGGACGGAATAGTGGGTTGAAGGCCGTAGGGGATACCTGAAAGCCGACAGTACCGCGAGTCCACGGACGAGCGGACAGCGCAGGGAAATGTACCGGCAAGAAAAGGCGCGAGGCGTTTAGAGGCATGGGGCCCGTACCGTAAACCGACACAGGTGGGCGAGGAGAGTATCCTGAGGTGCTCGAGTGAATCACGGCCAAGGAACTAGGCAAATTGACCCCGTAACTTAGGGATAAGGGGACCCGGGAGACCGGGCGCAGAGAAATGGCCCAGGCGACTGTTTACCAAAAACACATGGCTATGCGAAATCGAAAGATGACGAGTATGGCCTGACACCTGCCCGGTGCCGGAAGGTTAAGAGG
>JADIMB010000112.1 GCA_017694995.1 Candidatus Cryptobacteroides faecavium
CGCAGGCCACGGGCCTGCTCCTTAATAGGTAATTCGATTTAATTTAAACTTTGTTTACAATCACGCTGCGCCTCGGCATAGTCCGAACAGGTTCGTCCTCTGCTCTCGGCTTGCAGTTTATTTTAATGAATCAAATTCATCGAATTCATATTATTTAACTAAAATCTTAGTTGTATTTCTAAAAATTTAGTTATATTTGCTTCCGGATAATGACAACAATATTTTGAGATGGCCAGAAAAACCAATGACAGACCTCAGGAACTCACAAAAGCCGAACTGGAAATCATGCAGATAATCTGGAAACGCGGCAGGACACTGGTCCACGGAATAATTGATGAACTTCCGGACCCGAAACCGGCGTACAACACTGTATCCACCATCGTCAGGATCCTCGAGACCAAAGGGTTCGTCTCGCACAAGGCATACGGAAGGACTCACGAATATTTTCCCCTCGTCTCAAAGGACGAATATACGAAGATATACATGCACGGTGTGCTGGACAGATTCTTCGACGGCTCGCTGAGCCGCATGGTCAGTTTCTTCTCCTCGCAGAAATCCATCTCCATGGAAGAGACAGGCCGTATCATGGAAATCCTGGAAAAAGACAGGCATACCACATAGGACACATCATCATGGACGCACTGGAATACATCATCGAAGTGACAGTCTGCAGCGGGCTTTTCCTGGCGCTGTACAGATGGCTCATATCCGGCAAGACCGGATACAGAACATGCCGGATGTACATCCTGACGGCCATGACTGCTTCAGCTGTAATCCCGGCACTGGACATCCCCGTTTACAGCCCTGATACAGAATCCCCGGCATTGGTGACAGCGCTGGAAGTCCATATACATAACCGCGCAGCAGGACTGCCCGCCGATGAGCAATGGCAAGACGGCGCAATACCGGCTGTCATAAAAATCCTTTATATCTCTGTCTCAGCCTTGATGCTGCTTCTTATGGTCTACAACACACTCAGGCTGCTCCGTCTGCAAAGGAGATGCAGGGTGACACGCCGCCAGGAATACCTGCTTGCGGAAGGGCCTGACATCAAGACCCCGTTCTCGTTCCTGGACACAATATTTATAGGTACAGGTCCAGGATACACTGAAGCGGAACTCGACATGGTCATAGCCCACGAGGCGAGCCACATCAGGCACCGCCACTCCTGCGAGAAACTCGTCATGGCGGCCCTGAGATCTGCCCTGTGGCCAAACCCGTTCTTCTGGATGGCGGAGAAAGACCTTGCAGAAGTTCATGAATGGGAGGCGGACATGGATGTCCTCAGCACCGGGGCAAGCCTGACAGAATACCGGACAGCCATATTGAGGCAGATCTTCGGCCACTGCCCGGACATGTCCTGCGGACTTGGCAACAGAATCACTTCAAAACGCTTTATTATGATGACAAACACCCCTCACGGCCGCCATGCCTGGCTAAGGCCGGCTGCTGCGCTCCCGATTTTCACAGCCGCGCTCCTCATATTCGGATGCGGAGCAAGGAGTCAGGCCAGACTAAAGGCTGAACTGCTGGTATCACCTGCAAAAGACACTGCCGCCCCAGCTGTCCCCGTCCATGCTGAAGACTCATGCATTGTAATCAAAGTGACTGAAAACAACGGCACCACAGACATCTCCGTTGACGGGCAGCACTGCACCCTGGAAGAACTGCAAGGAATAATAGAATCAAAAACATCCTCCGAAGAAGACCGGACAGTACAGATAGTCGTCTCCGGGAATGTCACTGCAGGATTCATCACGGACATAAAGGAGATCTTAAGAATAACCACTGCCAACAGGATACGGTACGGTAACCTGGAGAACATGACAGAACAGACAACGGAGGCGCACCCAACGGATGTACATCCGGACTGAGGGCAAATTAACCTGCGGAAACACCTTTCAAATATTATCCTCACAATCAATCATTTGCATAACAACACACTCTCCTAGTCCCATTTTAGGAGATGGGACCAGGAGAGCATCTTTTAGATAATATCATTGATAATCAAAACATTGTACTAAACAACAATCAGCCGGTTGTCCTGCCCCTCCAAGAGACTTGACCACATAAGTGCCTAAAATGAGCATTCAGAAATTCAAAAATCCGTCAGACCGCTTGTTTCTTCAACAATTATAAATACTTTTGTAAGTTTTGGAGAAAATTGCGCAAATGGACATTGACATTGATCTATTCATGAGGATGCTCAGCATCGACTCGACCTCTTCTAAGGAAAGGGGCTTTGCTGATTTCCTTGAGAAGGAATTCGGCTCAGGGAAATGCACCGTCTCAAGGTTTGAGGTCGGGGACGGGACAGTGAACCTGCTCCTGAGCTGGGGACATCCCGGAATCGTGTTCTGCTCGCATCTGGATACAGTGCCGCCGTACATCCCTCCGGTAATAATGGCCGGGGATGATGCTGCCTCCGGAGTATCCGGGGAGACAGGGAGCATCTCATGCCGCACGGACGGGCAGACAGCTGACACGGTCATGCTGCACGGACTGGATGTCAAGGGACCGGCTGTGGATGACCTTGCAAGGAAGCTTGTAATAAAAGGCCGAGGCAGCTGCGACGCCAAAGGGCAGATATTCTCCATGTACTGCGCATGCAGGGAACTGGAGAAAAGAGGCTATGACGGGTTCGGGCTGCTGCTTCTCTCCGGGGAGGAGACCGGGTCATACGGTGCGAAAAGCTTCCGCGATGCACACCCTGGAGGGGATTATGTGATCGTGGGAGAGCCGACAGACGGGAAGATGGTCTCGGCCAGCAAGGGGACCAAGTCATTCGGGATAACCATCAGCGGGAAGAGCTTCCATTCCGGGTATCCGCAGTACGGGGAAAGCGCAGTGGAGAAATTCGTGGACTTCATGAACAGGCTGAGGGCCACTGAATTTCCTGAAGACCCGCTCCTCGGGAAGACCACCTGGAATGTGGGGAAGCTCTCCAGCAACAACCCGCAGAACATCCTCAGCCCGTCCCTCAGTTTCAGGCTGTATTTCCGCACCACATTCGTGAGCGACGAGGCGGTATGCCGCACACTCGACTCATGGAAAGCGGACGACGTACTGATAGAGTCCTTCGGAGGAGACACCCCTATGCACTACCTGACCCTGGAAGGGTTCGAAACCACTACGGTATCATTCGGCAGCGACGCCCCGCAGCTTTCGAACTTCAGGCACAGGATACTGTGCGGTCCAGGCTCGATACTTGTAGCACACACGCAGGATGAGTTCATCAGGGTCAGCGACATACGTGAAGCTGCAGCCAATTATGTGCGCATTTTCGAGACGCTCAGGGGCAAGGAATGACCCCACAAGGACAGCTTATCAACGGAAATAAAAAAAGGAAAGATATGATCATAATGAAATTCGGCGGCACATCAGTCGCCAACTGTGAAGCCATCACAAGGGCAATCGGAATCATCCAGGGCAGGCTTGCTGAAAAGCCGGTGGTCGTGGTATCGGCACTTTCCAAAGTGACCGACCTCCTGTACAGGCTGGCTGATGCAGCTGCAGCCAAGAACAGAATCGAGGTGGAAAACCTTCTTGACCAGCTCAGGGACAGGCATATATCACTGGCCAAAGAACTCCTGGAAGGAAACAGTGAGCTCTGCGAAGAAGCATGCGGGAAAGTGAATGAGATATGTGACAGCCTCGCGTCATTCGTGAGCGCGGTATGCGCGCTCGGAGAGCTTTCGGACAGGAGCATGGCAGTCATAATATCAAACGGGGAATACCTTTCCTCCAACATCATCTGCCGCGCCATGAACGCCCGCGGCATAGCCACCAGCTACATCGATGCGCGCAGCATCATCATCACATCAAAGGACTACCTCAAAGGCGAGCCGGTGAATGAGGAGATCATCCGGCGCACCCCTGAAATCGTCAGCAACGCATTCAAAGGAGCGGACGCGGTCATCACCCAGGGGTTCGTGTCGGCGACACCGGACGGAGAGCCTACCGTGCTCGGCCGCGGAGGCTCGGACTACTCGGCATCGCTCATAGGAATGGCCGTGGACGCCAAGAGGATAGAGATATGGACGGATGTGGACGGTGTCCGCACGGCGGACCCGAGAAGGGTGCAGAACACCAAGTGCCTTGACAGGATATCATTCGAAGAGGCAGCCGAGATGGCCCATTTCGGGGCCAAGGTCCTCCACCCCCTCACCATAGAGCCTGCAGTGAAGAAGAACATCCCCCTCTACGTGCTCAACTCCATGAATCCTGAAGGCAAGGGCACGGCCATCCTCCAGAGCTCGTTCATAGAGGACGGGGTCAAATCCATCTCCTGCAAGGAGAACATCAACGTCATCAACATCTTCTCCACCAAGATGATCAATGTCTCGGGCTTCCTCAAGAAAGTGTTCGAGATATTCAGCGAGAACAAGGTCTCAGTCGACCTGATAAGCACCTCCGAGGCCAACATCTCGGTGACAGTCGACTCCTCCCAGAACATAGAGAAGGTCGTGAAACAGCTCTCCGAGTTCGCCGACGTGATCGTGGACAACGGCAAGTCCCAGATTTCCATCATCGGGAAAAACATCGTGAACCTGAAAGGCATGCTGAAAAACACGTTCGCGCCTCTGCGTGACTGCAAGGTATACATGATTTCACAGGGGGCTTCTTACGTCAACATCAGCTTCGTGATAGACAGGGAAGTGCTGGACTCCGTAATGCAGGAGATCCACCATTACCTGTTCGAGACAAAGGAATAGGAGCACAACACAATATGGGCAACATCAAAGCAGTAATCAGCGGCTATGGCAAAATGGGCCGCATGGTAGAGAAAATCCTCATCCAGAGGGGAATAGAATGTGCGGGGAAGAGCGAAAACATCCGCGGATTCGACACGGCCCTCGCAAAAGAATGCGTCTGCATAGACTTCACCACCCCTGTGGCCATCAGGGAGAACTACAGGTTCCTGGCGGAGAACTTCAAGGCCGTGGTGATCGGCACCACAGGGTGGAACGACATCAAGGACGAGGTAATTTCATACTTCAGGGAATGCGGCACCACCATGATCTACGCATCGAACTTCTCTATAGGCGTCAACATCTTCTTCGCCGTCACTGAGTTCATCTCCAGGACAATGGCGGAAACCGGCGGCTACAGCCCCTATATAGTGGAAAAGCACCATTGCCACAAGCTGGACGCCCCGAGCGGGACGGCAAAGAGCCTGGCGGAGATCATCGACGGCAACATGGGAGTCAGGACTGACATCGCATCGGTACGCTGCGGTGAAATCCCCGGCATCCACTCCATAGGGTTCGAAGGCCTGAACGACCGCATCACCCTCACCCACGAGGCATTCTCCCGGGAGGGATTTGCAGCAGGGGCTGTCGAGGCGGCCATACGCACTGCCGGGCTTTCCGGGGTGCATGACTTCAAAGACATCATTTTCAAAGCCGAATAAGGAATACAATGAAAAGCATCAGTTTTAAAGGGTGCGGGACAGCACTCGTCACACCGTTCCGGAACGGGGAAGTAGACTATGATGCATTCGTGGCACTGCTGAAAAGGCAGACAGACGCCGGGATACATTTCCTCGTCCCGCTCGGGACCACAGGGGAGACCCCATGCCTGGACGAACAGGAGAGGATAAAGCTCCTCGAACTTACAAAAGAGCACAGCGAAGGCAGGAAAATCATCGCAGGAGGAGGCACCAACTCGCTGGTGCAGACCGTAAAGAGCATAAAGGCTCTGGAGCCGTACGGGGCAGATGCCTTCCTGGTGGTGGTACCTTACTACAACAAGCCCACACAGCAGGGCATGTATGAATATTTCAAGGCCGTGGCCGGAGAAACCGGCAAGCCGGTGGTCATATACAACGTTCCAGGCCGCACCGGGGCCAACATGCTGGCAGAGACCACACTGCGCCTGGCAGAGATAGAGAACATCGTGGCGGTCAAGGAAGCGTCCGGCAACTACGCCCAGATTTCCGAGATAATACGCAATGCCCCTGAAGGGTTCTCTGTCCTGAGCGGGAACGACGACGAGACTCTTCCTCTCATGGCGACAGGCGCCAGCGGAATCATAAGCGTGGCATCCAATGTGGCACCGGGACTTATGGTGGAGCTCGCCGAGGCCCTGCTTGATGACAACATGGCGAAGGCCAGGGAACTGCATCACAGGCTGACCCCGCTGTTCAGGAACAGCTTCGTGGAGAGCAACCCTATCCCGGCAAAAGCCGCGCTTGCAGCTATGGGCCTGATAAGCAATGAACTGCGCCTGCCTCTCGTCCCTGCGGCAGAAAAGACATACGCACTCATGCAGAAAACAGTGGCTGACCTGGGACTGTAGAGGACTGCAAGGCCAGGACACAGCCGCCATCACTGACGGAGAGCAAGACCCGAAGACTTTCCATGCCATCCTGAGCGAAGGGCAAGGCCCGCAGCCGGAGGATCTATTTACAAACCAAGAAAACGACAAAATGCAAACAAATACCGAACTCCAGAAATTCTACGAAGTCTGCCAGGCCCTCGAAAGAGGCGAAATCCGCGTCGCAGAGAAAAAAAACGGGGAATGGATAGTCAACACCTGGATAAAGGAAGTGATACTCAGCGGATTCCGTTACGGACAGATGAAAGATATGTCCCAGGGGGAATTCTCGTTCTTTGACAAGGACACCATACCTGCACGGAAGATGACACTCGAGGACAGGGTCAGGATAGTCCCGGGAGGAAGCGCAGTCCGCAGAGGGGCATATCTCGCCCCGTCGGTCATCGTCATGCCGCCTTCTTATGTCAACATAGGTGCATACGTGGACTCCGACACCATGATAGACTCCCATGCCCTGGTGGGCTCGTGCGCGCAGGTGGGCAAGCACGTGCACCTGTCCGCAGCCTCGCAGCTCGGCGGGGTCCTTGAGCCGGTCGGCGCCCTTCCTGTAATCATCGAGGACAATGTGTTCATCGGAGGGAACTGCGGCATTTATGAAGGGACGCTCGTGAAAGAGAACGCCGTCATAGGCACAGGCGTGATAATCAATTCATCCACAGCCATTTTTGACGCCACCACAGGCAGATTCATCAAAGCCGATGAAAACGGCCGCATGGTCGTGCCGGAGGGGGCAGTCGTAGTGGCTGGAAGCCGTCCGGTATCCAAAGGCCCCGGCATAGAGCAGGGAATCCACCTCTACACCCCTGTCATAGTGAAATACCGTGACAGCAAGACGGACAGTTCAGTCACCCTTGAGTCAGTCTTAAGGGACTGACTCCAAAGAGGAAGACTGGATGGGAAGGCCCGACAGGGCCGCACCGGAGCGTCAGCGAGGTTTCCGTCAGGGAACCGAGGCAGCGCAGGTGCCGGCGGAGCGAAGCGGAGCCGTATGCCCCACCGGGGCCGTCACCGCAAGGTGACTGGGGGTAGACAGACAGGATTTCCTCTGGAAATCCCCCTAACGTCAGTGTGACGGATTTCGGTCATAAATGATAAAATATTGATTTTTAGGATAAAATTGTTAAACATAAATTCGTCGAACTGACGTTAAAATAAACTGCAAGCCGAGAGCAGAGTACGAACCCGTTCGGACTATGCCGAGGCGCAACGTGATTGTAAACGAAGCTTAAAAGATACTCAAATGGCATACAGCGACCTGTTCTCCGCCGACACCGGCTCATTCTTCAGATCTCCGGTAAGGGACATATTCAAGAAAGTGGACCTGAACTCGATTTATTCGTTCGCCGGAGGCTATCCTAGCGCAGAGACATTCCCGCTGGATACATTCAGGGAGATAATGTCCGGAGTGATAGACAAATACAAAGGCCAGGCATTCCAGTACGGAGCCACACAGGGCGTCACTGAACTGCGCACGGCCCTGTCCGCGAGGTACGGAGTGCCCATGGAGCGCATACAGATCACATCGTCGTCCCAGCAGGGAATAGACGTGTGTACACGCGTGCTGGTCGATCCAGGAGATGTCATCCTGACATCAAACCCGTCATACCTCGGAGCCCTTCAGTCATTCAGCTCCTACCGGGCGGATATACGCGGGGTGTCACACGAGGATGACCCGGAGAGATTCCGCAGTGCCTACACCGAAGCCATTGAAGGAATATTGGCCGAAGGCAAGAAGATAAAGTTCCTCTACATGATACCTGATTTCCAGAACCCTTCCGGAGAGACCCTGACCCTGGAAGAAAGGAAGATACTCATCAGCCTCGCGGCGGAATACGGCTTTGTGATAGTGGAGGACAGCCCCTACAGGGAACTGCGCTACGAAGGGACACCTGTCCCGACCATGTACTCGCTCGACCCCGACAGGGTACTTCACCTGGGTTCATTCTCGAAGGTCATGGCGCCGGGGTTCCGTCTGGGATGGATATTCGCTCATCCCGACCTTCTGGACAAGATATATGTATGCAAACAGTCACTTGACCTCTGCCCTCCGGTTTTCGACCAGTATGTGGCCGCGGAGTTCCTCTCTTCCGGGCTGCTGGACAGGAATCTGGAGAAAAGCATCCGGCTGTACAAGGGAAAACGCGACCTGATGCTCTCCATGCTCCGGGAGCATATGCCTGACGGTGTAAAATGGACGCATCCGGAAGGGGGGCTGTTCCTGTTCCTGACCCTGCCGGAATACTTCGACTCGGTGAAATTCTACGACACCGCCCTGGGGAACGGCGTAGCCTATGTGGCTGGGGCCTTCTTCAACACACTGTGGGTCAGTGGACACCGCCAGCCGGGGAAAGACGGGCTGAACACCATGAGGATGAACTTCTCCTTCATGTCACCGGACAGGATACGGGAAGGGGTCATATTGCTGTCCTCCCTCCTGAAGGATAATCTCAAATAACATGGAGCCGATGATACTCTACAAATACCAGGGTGCCGGGAACGACTTCCTCATCGCCGACAACCGCGACGGGGGCGTCAGCCTCTCCTCCCGCGACATTACCTTCCTGTGCGACCGCCACTACGGCATAGGGGCCGACGGGCTCATGCTGCTGGAGGACAGCGGCCTGTATGACTTCCGGATGGTCTACTTCAACTCCGACGGCTCCGGCGGGATGATGTGCGGGAACGGAGGACGCTGCATCGTGGCATTCGCCGCTGACATGGGAATAAGGCATTTCGACTTCGAGGCCGCAGACGGATTCCATACGGCGGAGATACTTGAAAATGAAGGCAATATAAAAACTGTCCGCCTAAAGATGAAAAATGTCTCCACAGTGAAGCAAGAAAACGGGGATTCCTGGTTTATAGATACTGGGACACGGCATCATGTGCGGCTCGTAAAAGCGCTTGACAGCTATGACGTGACCGCTGAAGGGCGGAAGACCAGGTATATGGCCAAATACGGGCCGGCAGGAGTGAATGCAAACTTTGCGGAGATACTGCCGCAGGAGAAGCTGCTGCACGTAAGGACATACGAAAAAGGCGTGGAAGCCGAGACATGTGCCTGCGGGACAGGCATAACGGCATCGGCCATAGCAGCATGGCTGGCCTCCCCTGACATATGGCCGGCAGACGGGCAGGGAAATGTACATGTCCCGGTGAAGGCCCTGAATGACATGCTTGCAGTGGACTTCACACCTTCGGCAGACATGGGATTCACGGATGTCTGGCTTACCGGACCGGCCGTAAAGGTGGCCGTGATAAATGTTTGACCGCAGAAGTACTCCTGGAACAATTCCAGGACAGCTTCCTGCTACAGCATATGAACGTGAATTCGATGAATTTAATTCATTAAAATAAACTGCAAGCCGAGAGCAGAGGACGAACTTGTTCGGACTATGCCGAGGCGCAGCGTGATTGTAAACAAAGTTTAAATTACATCGAATTACCTATTAA
>JADIMB010000113.1 GCA_017694995.1 Candidatus Cryptobacteroides faecavium
CGGTGACAGCCCCGTCGGGGCATGCGGCTCCGCTTCGCTACGCCGGCACCTCCTCTGCTTCGGTTTCCCTGCCGGAAACCTTGCTGACGCTCCGGTGCGGCCCTGAAGGGCCTTCCCATCTTAATCCCCAGTCACTTCGTGACAGCCCCTTGTTAAGGGGCGCCACCCCCTTCCTTCCCCCTCGCCGGGAGCCCTGTCGCAGGCCACAGGCCTGCTCCTTAATAGGTAATTCGATGTAATTTAATGATTTAAATTCATCGAATTCACGTTAAATAGCTTCTAAAAGAGGTAATCAGTGATTTCAATTTTCCATGCCTCCTCCGCCTGTGTTTTCCCGGGGCGTGCCTGTACCCTGGAGCATGCAGAATTTTTACAACGCATTGATTTATAAAAATATACAAAATAACTTCATGCTTCAGACCCGCTTCGGAGGTATGTATGAAGCATGGCATTTATCTGTAATGTCAAGCTGGTCAATGAATTGCGCAATACAGCCATGCTCCAGGGTACAAGACTCCTTTGGGCGGACAGCCACTGAAATTTCTCATAAAAACCGAGAAAATTTTAAACCGCTTCTGAAATTTCCTACATTTGTAGGATTTGACTGTCGCAACAGATAATAAAACGCAATATGAAGACAAGACTTACAGTAACTGCGGCGGCCGTTGCAGCCGCCTTCCTCCTGCCAGCCTTTCATGGCGAGGCCTGTACAAACATCCTGGTGACCAGGGGCGCAAGTGCGGACGGCTCCTGCATGGTGTCATACGCAGCTGACTCGCACCAGCTTTTCGGTGAACTGTACTACCGTCCTGCAGCAGACTGGGAGAAAGGTGCAATGCTCAACATATATGAATGGGATACGGCCAAGTATCTGGGCCAGATACCGCAGGTGCGCCATACTTACCAGACCGTGGGGAACATGAATGAGCATCAGCTCATCATCGCCGAGACTACATACGGGGGACGTCCTGAGCTCTGGGACTCTACCGGGGTGATGGATTACGGCTCGCTTATCTATGTGGCCCTGCAGCGGGCGAAGACAGCCAGAGAGGCTATAGAGGTCATCGCGGACCTTGCCGACACGTACGGCTACTATTCCTCCGGAGAGTCATTCTCGATAGCCGACAAGGATGAGGTATGGGTGATGGACCTCATCGGCAAGGGCATGAAGATGGAGAACGGCAAGAACGTGCGCAAAGGCATTGTCTGGGTGGCGCGCCGTGTCCCTGACGGATACATCTGCGGGCATGCCAACCAGGCCAGGATAAGCACTTTCCCTCTGGACGACCCGGAGAACTGCATGTATTCCAAGGATGTCATATCGTTTGCACGCGAGATGGGCTATTATGATGGACCGGATGAGGAATTCAGTTTTTGTGATGCTTACAATCCGTTGAACTTCAGCGGTATGCGCGGATGCGAGGCCAGGGTGTGGTCCGCTTTCAACATCCTTTGCGACGGCAAGTTCACTTATCTTGACGAAGACGGGACAGAAGTCACTGCTGACGCGTATGACTATATAGATTACGCGATGGGGCATGACGCTTCCAAGAGGTTCCCTCTTTTCGTGAAGCCAGCCAGGAAGATCACCATGAAGAATGTGGCGGATGTAATGCGCGACCACTACGAGGGCACCCCGATGGACATGACCACGGACATAGGGGCCGGTGGCAACGCCCTGCCTTACAGGTGGAGGCCTATGGATTTTGAATACGGCGGAAAGACTTATGTCAACGAAAGGGCCATTGCGACCCAGCAGACCGGGTTCTGGTTTGTGGGCCAGTCGCGCGGATGGCTTCCGGACATGATAGGCGGACTGCTCTGGTTCGGTACAGATGACGCCGCGACTTCTTACCTTACACCTATTTATACCAGCATCAAGTCTGTGCCGGAGTGTTTTGCCGAGGGCAACGGGAGCATGCTCGAATACTCTCCTACATCTGCATTCTGGATATGCAACAGAGTGGCGAATGCCTGCTACCGCATGTACAATGTGATGGCTCCGGAGGTGCGTGCCGCCATAGACAGGTTCGAGGTGGCCCAGATGGCGGCTATCCCGGAGGTGGATGCCATTGCGAAGACCAAGTATGACAAGGCCCTCGCCGCTGTCAAAGGCAAGTCTGAGAAAAAAGCCCTCGAGTCCGCTGATTTCAGCGAAGTTTACAGATACCTTACCGACTATTCCGTAAATACTGCCCAGGGGATATTCACCGAATGGGTCGGGCTTGAAGTGTTCCTCCTTCTGAAATATATGGACGGCAATGTGAAGGGGCAGAATCCGGACGGGTCGTTCATCAACAACGGCTTTTCAGAGCGCATCCCTGGCTCCATATCCAATCCTGGCTATACTGACAAGTGGAAAGAGTCAGTGGTTAAAGACCACGGGGCGGTAATAGAAGTGAAATGATGCCATGGACAGGAAATCCGTGATATTGAAGAACTGGCCGAAGTATCTTCTCCAGTGGGGAGTACTGGCCGCGCTTGTGGCCGTCCTGACGGGGCTGTTCCCGTCAGAAGAGCCTGCCGACCCTGAGGCCTACTGCCCTGTCGGAGGGCTGCAGGCGTTGACCACATACCTTGTGAACGGCTCCCTTCCATGCAGCATGACCACGCTCCAGATAATGATGGGTGTGGCCCTGGCTGCTGCTGTAATCCTTTTCAGCAAGCTCTTCTGCGGATACCTGTGTCCTCTCGGGACTGTGCAGGATCTGCTGAGGAAGTTGCGTAATCTTCTGCATGTCAAATCTGTAAATATCCGTAATGGCTCTGTTGCAGACAAGGTGCTGAGGATTGTAAAATATGTCCTGCTGTTCTGGATATTCTACATGACGGCCACCACCAGCGAGCTGTTCTGCAAGAACCTTGATCCTTACTATGCTGTGGCTACCGGATTCAAAGGCGAGATAACTCTGTGGATGTCGGTAGTCTCTCTGACACTGGTGGTCCTCGGCGCTTTCTTTGTGGACATGTTCTGGTGCAGGTACATATGCCCGCTGGGAGCTGTTTCCAACTCCCTTAAGTTCTGGGTGTGGGCCGCTGTCCTTGTGGGGGTATATTATGTGCTGGGGCTTGCCGGCCTGGAACTGCCGTGGTGGCTGGTTTTCGGGCTTTTCTGTCTGATGGGGTATCTGCTGGAGATATTGAATGCCAGGCCGAAGCTGCAGATCCTGCATGTCATGAAGGACAGCAGCAGGTGCATACATTGCGGCAGGTGCACGGAACGGTGCCCTTATCATATAGATGTGAATACATGGGATGGAGGCCCGGTGAATTCTGTGGACTGCACGTTGTGCGGGGAATGTGTGGCTGTGTGCCCTGTAAAGGCCCTGCATAACGGGGTATGCCGTAGCGGAAGGCCTACTGTACTGAAGAAAATGGTGCCTGCTGTGCTGACAGCTGTACTGGTGGCTGCGGGGATGTGGGCCGGAAGCAAGTTCGAGCTGCCGACAATTGATATGACATGGGGGATAGTGCAGAGGTCGGATGACGGCACGGAGAAGTATCTGGTGGATCCGGAGTCCCTGCGGACCCTCACAGTGGAGAATCTGCGCTCCGTGAAATGCTACGGCAGCTCCATGGCTTTCAAGGCAAAGGTGGAGAAGGTCAGGGGAGTGCACGGCGTCAAGACTTTTGTAGGCCACCATCGTGTGGAGATACTGTATGATCCGGCCGTTGTCACTCCGGAGAAGATACAGGAGGAGATTTATACACCTTCGCTTTTCCGCGTGCAGACCCCGGACATAGCTTCCGTGGATTCCGTAAAGGTCATGACAGTCCGTACCGAGAACATGTATGACAGGATGGACCTGAATTTCCTGGGGCTCCAGATGAGGGAAAGCGGAAGGAAGATATACGGGCTCGAGTCGGAGTTTGCCTGTCCTCTGATTGTCAGGGTTTACATGGATCCTTCAGAATCACCTGACAAGGCATGGTTCAAGGAAATGGTGGAGAAGGACAAGCTTGTCCTGGGCACTAAGGAATATGATCTGGACTACAGGTTTGAAGGCCTTGAGGACACCGTGTCGTACATGTCCGCGAAAGACTATGTCAGGAAAATGTTCTCTCCGTTCAAGGCCGAGTTCAAGAGCAGGGTCGTGGAGAACGAGGGCAAGCCGCAGTTCATCTATAAGATAGCGGACAGGAATTACGAGAAGATAATAGTGAAGAGGAATATGCCGTTCCTGAGCAACCATCTGTCACGCAATGAAGGTGTCATCGGGGTATATCTGGACCTTGACGAGGATTTCATGCCTGCGATAATGGTCCGTTATGCCGCACCTATGACCGCGGAAAAGCTCTGGGGACTGATGACCATGGACACCTGGACAATAACGTATTCGGAGAATGACGTCCGGGAAGTGCCTGCAAAGCTCGGTTTCAAGACTCCGGGAGTCGAGAAGCCGTATGTCGAGTGACGGCTGGTCAGCGCCTGTCCAACTCCGGTCACCTTCCGGTTGCCGCCCCGGCGGGGCATGCGGCTCAGGAATTGAATTCACGTTTATTGACCTGTCATACTGAAGTTGTATATGAAACAC
>JADIMB010000114.1 GCA_017694995.1 Candidatus Cryptobacteroides faecavium
GATATGTTCCTGACACGTGATTTTCAGATTTTTCCGTAAAAAGTGTGCAATAGGGAGTTTTTCCTGCGGTTTTTTTAATTTTAAATGTCGGCCGAGCAGTCTTTTCTTTTTTTCAGTTGCGTTTCAGGAACCCTGCTGAATTTTGCACCAGAAAAAAAACAGTATTGACATTTTAAAATTTATCGACATGAAAAAGTTTTTTATCTCAGCAGCAGTTTTATTCGCAGGTATCGTTTCAGCAAGTGCAGCCAGCCAGGAAAGGCCTACTACAGTGGACAAGCTTCCGGCAAACGCCCAGCAGTTCCTCTCTACTCATTTCAAGGGCCTTACTGTGGCCTTCGTGGTGGAGGACCCGAAAATGGTGGGGTCGGAGTACGAGGTCACATACACTGACCGCACGGAAGTGGATTTCAACCCGCAGGGCGAATGGACCAGCGTAGAGCGCAAGTACAGCGCTGTCCCTGCCTCGGTGGTGCCGCAGCAGATATCGGGCTATGTGGCCAAGAGCAATTTCCCTGACCAGTGGATCAAGAAAATAGAGCGCAACGCCTACACATGGGAGATAGAGCTCAACAGCGGGCTGGAAATCAAGTTCGACCAGCAGTTCAACGTGATAGGCTACGACGACTAGCAGGGAACCGGAAGGCATAGCCGTAAAAGAGGGCGGGTCTGATTTGACTCGCCCTCTTTTAATTCGTACTTCAGATGGAGTCCGGTCCCGAATATTCAATTCTCAAAGAGGGAAATTCCTTTCGGGCCCCTTTCTATGAAATCCCGCCCGCGGACGGGCCCGCCATCCGGCTGCGGTGTATAAGGCGGTTCTCCACGAAGACAGCCAGGCAGGAAAGGATGTAGTATACGATAATCTGGATGGTGAGGGCCGCAATCTGCGGGGCCGCCATCGCCAGGCCTGCCCCGGCTGTGTTCATGTTTATGAAGGCCTGCACAGCGAAAGTGGAAGGGAAAATATACGAGAACACCCTCCAGAACCCCGGGAAGCTGGTCACCGGCCATGAGAACCCTGTCAGGAACAGGCATATCGGCGACATGAACAGGAAAAGCACAAACACGGTCTCCCTGCGGCGTATGACTGTACTGAAGGTGAAGCTGAACACCACGCAGGCCGAGACGTAGAAAAGCAGCAGCACGAAGATGTCGGCGAAGCTGCAGTTCTGCGGAAGGGAGAAAATCCGCGGTACAATGGCAGCCACATAGGTACCTATAGCCATATATATCAGCCAGTAGGCCGCTCCCCTGCCCATCACGGTACGTGATATGCCGTGCCCGTTGTACCTGTCCGGAAGCACCGCGAAGCTGCGGTTCTCCTCGCGCATGGTCCCTGTCAGCATGCTCACGCCATAGAACATGGTCTGCTGGATGACTATGAGCAGTACGGCCGACAGGAAGAATATGCCGTATGAGAATGTCCTGTTGTAGGGTATATTCTCCTCGTATCTGAGCGGGCTCACAAGCTGCGACACCTGCTGAGGGCTGTATCCGGCAGCGGAGAAGCGCTCTGCCTGGATATCATGCATCGTACTGAGCATCACATGGTTGGCCCCCATAGTCAGATTCTTGTAGTAAAGGAAGCTGCTCATGTCGGCATAAGTGGACACTGTAGCCTGCTGCATCTGCGCGAGCCTGTCGTCGAAATCCTCCGGAATCATCACGATGCCCTTCACCTTCCGCTGCTGCAGAAGCTTTTCCGCCTCGGGCATTTCCGCGCACGAGAATGCGACGGAGAGCTCCCGCGTGGCGTCAAGGTCCCTGACGAACTGCCTTGAGGAGCTGCTGCCGGAGCGGTCCACCACCGCTACCGGCATGTCGTCCACCGAGCCGTTGCTGTAGATAAGCCCGTACAATAAGGGATAGGCCAGCCCGGCAAGGAAGAATATCACCATCACTCCGCTGTCGCTGAATATATGCCTGAGCTCCCGGATGAAGATGGAGTACCAGTCCGAGATCCACTGGCCCGTGTATGTCAATCTGTTTTTCATTGTGTCAACTGTTTAGTTCCGCGGGAAATTCTGCAGGCGGTAAGCCCTGTGCAGACGCTTGTACACTACGGCAGGCAGGAACAAGAACATCAGCATATACACGACCTGCATATACCATCCTCCGAACCCGCTGGCGAAGATGGCCTCCTGCACATACATCAGGTAATAGTGCCTGAGGGGGAATGCGGCGGCCAGGCCCTGCACAAAGGGAGGCATGGCCTCCACCGGGAACGTGAACCCGGCAAGAGAAAACGCCAGGACGCTGTACAGCGCCGATATGCTTATGGCCAGGCGGAGTATAGGGAGCATACCTATAATAAAGAAGGCCACGCCCTGGCAGGAAAGCACCATCACGAAAGTCCCCAGGAACATATTCCATATGGAGCCTTCCATGGGGAATCCGGCCCATCCGTAGAGCACCAGGTCACAGATGACCCCCAGGGCAGTGAACAGAACGGTGTAGGGGATGAGCTTGCCGAGCATAGCGGCAGACATGGAGCCGCCCGCCTTCCCGAGCATGTGGCGTGAGGTGCCGTACTTGAGCTCCGCGCCCAGTGTATATACAGTGACCAGGATGACGATCATCTCCAGGACACCCGGAAGAAGCACATTGGTAAGGTAGATGCCGTAGTCCGTGGAGGTGTTGCCTATCTGGTGAGCGTCTATCACGACAGGCTGGATCTGCCCCATTATATCGCTGTCACTCATGCCTTTCGCCCGCAGGACTTCCCTCTGGACCGCTCCTGAAGAGAGATTGGCCATGGTCAGGACATCCTTGTATGCAAGTGCGCCCCCTACGAAATAGAGAGAATTCACATAGAAGGTCAGCACCGGCTGCCTGTATGACAGCACATCGTCATACATCCCCTCCGGGATGACAATCAGCGCATTGATCTTCCCTGTCTGGAGGGCTTCCCGTGCCTGGGTATATGAACCGAAACGGACTGTCCTGCCCAGCTCCGTGGCGTCAAGCTGCCTGATGAAGTTCCTGGAAAGGGAGGAATTGTCCCCGTCCACCACACCTATCGGCAGCTCCTTCGGCATCCCGTCCTTCAGGAAGGTCAGGAAGAAGACTGTGCAGAAGGCCATCACACCCACCGACGAGAGCAGGTATATGGGTCTCTGCCTCATCAGGCGCAGCTCGCGGAGCATCGCCGCTTTCACATTATGAAGGAATCCCATGGCGGACATCAGTCATTGCGGACGACTATGGCGGTCATCCCGGGCAGGAGCCCGTCTATGTGCTCTTCCGGTATGCTCCGCACCTCGAAGGTCTTCGCGTCATAGCTTCCGGTATCACGTGTGGCCCTCCATGTGGCGTATGACTCCAGGACACTCATGTAGCTTATCCTGGTCCTGTATACCGCGTCCCCCAGGGCCGGCACGGTCACCTCGAGCATATCCCCGACCTGCATCCCTTTCAGCATGTCCTCCCTGATATTGAATGTGAACCACACGTCATCCAGGTCGGTCACTGCCATTATCGGGGAGCCCTGGCCGACGAGTTCACCCGCTTTCGGGAACCTTGCCGAGATGACCCCGTCCGCAGGGGCTGTGAGATAAAGCTCCCCGAGGTACGACTCGACTTCCATCAGTGCGGCGGAAGCCTGGTTCACAAGCGCCACTGCCGTCTCCTTGTCTTCCTTCCTGGCTCCTTTGACCGCCATGTCATACTGGGACTTCGCCGCTGCGCATGTGGCCTTGGCGGCCCTGTACTGCGCCTGGACTTCATCGTATTTCTGGGCGCTGATGACTTTCTGGTCATACAGCCTCTGTGTCCTGTCGAATGACTTCTTCATGACTTCCTCGCCGGCAAGGGCCTGCTGCCACAGCTCGTATGCGGCCGCTATCTGCTCCTGCCTTGCCCCTGAGAGAGCCTTGTCCTTCTGGGCCTCGGCCGCGCTCTTCACTGCAAGGGCCTGCGCAAGCTTGGACCTCACCTCAGGGCTGTCTATCTCGACGAGGGTGTCGCCTTTGTGCACCATATCCCCTTCCGCAGCGAAGAACTGCTCTATCCTCCCCGGCACCTTGCCGGAGACCCTGTATTCTGTGGCTTCGGCCTGCCCCTGTATCACTGCAGGTTCCGGCCTTGACACCAGGTAGCCTGTCAGCGCCACTACCACCACAATCAGAAGCAGCGCAGCTATCCCGATCAGAAGATTGTAACTTTTCTTGACTTTTTCCATTTTATCCGATTTTTTACAAATTATTACCCTGAATTCCAGGCTTTTGGCCATCCAAAAGCCTGTTTTTCCAGCCCCCGGCCGCTGAAGCGGCAGAATCTCAGAATTCAGACAGCGGCCGCCCTTCCGCCATCGCCAGGCCTGAAGCGCATATCTGCATCTCTACTCCGGCCTCGATATATTCCGAGTGTGCCTTCATCCATGCTGTCTGCGCGGCCATCAGCGTATTGGCCGGGATCACTCCCTCAGCATATCCGGCGGTTGCGGTCCGCAGATTCTCCTCTGCGCTTTCAAGGTTTTCCTCCGCCATCGCCATCTTGTCCGCCGACTCCTGCTCCTGTCTCCTGAGCTGGGCGACCTGGAGGGAGATCTTTTCCTTGGCGTCCTCCATCCGGAAGCCTGTCAGGACGGCCTCAGCCTTGGCCTTACGCACTTTCTGCATGGCCCCGCACCCATGGAAGATAGGGATGTTCACCGCCACGCCGACATTGAACATCCCGGCGAACTTGTTCTGGAACCCGTGGTAAAGGTTGGGGTTGGTGACGAAATAATTCGCTGTAAGAGCTATCTTCGGCATCATGTCGGCCCTTGCCAGCGACACTTTCCTGTCATATATCTGCGCCGCGAGATCCAGGCTCCTGATTTCAGGCCTGGAGGCGAACACCTCATCGTCGCTCATGGCCGGGCCCATTTTCGGCACCGGGATGCTCTCATTGTTCTCGTCAAGCAGCTCTATGTCCGAACTGAGATCCAGACCGCACAGCTTGCACAGAAGCATCTTGCTGAGGGACAGGCCGTTGGTGGCTTTGGTCAGAAGAAGGTCAGCTTCATTTGCCTTGACTTTCACCGACAGCAGGTCAGCTTCTGTGGCCACGCCCTCGGCGACCATGATTTCAGTGTCCCTGAGCATGCTGTGCAGGAGGTCTGCGTATCCGGCCGCAAGTCTCCGCTTGCCGGCTATCGCCACAATCTGCCAGTAGGCCTTGTCCACTTCTGTCACCACAGCGCGGTACTCCGTGTCGTACTGTGACTTGGCGAGTTCCTCTGCCAGGCGGGCTATCTTGTTTGCGGCCACTATCTTCCCTCCCATAAACACAGGCTGCTGCAGCGACACGGCCCCGACAAACATATTCTCGATATCCAGCTGGAATGCCTTGTCAATCTCCGCCCCGATAGCATTGAGCGGGCCCGAGATATCCAGGGAGGAGAGGCTGCCCAGCAGCTGGAGCAGCTGGGGGTTCTCCTGTATTATCTGTCCCATCGCCGGATTCGAGAGCAGGCCCTCGAGGCCGGACTTGAGGGAGCCCTGGACAGAGGTCCCCAGCCCAGCAAGGGCATCAGAGGTGCTCTGCGGCAGGAGGTCCAGGTTCCTGCTGTTGTACATATAGGCAGCTGACGCTGATATGTCAGGGAAATAATTCGCGCGGGCTATTTTTCTGTCATATCCTGCAATGGATATCTGCTGCTCCGCGATTTTCAGGTCCTTGTTGTTGGCCACCGCCGAATCCCTGCACTGCTGCAGCGAGAGGGGCCCGGCAGCCCGGACCGAACATGGCAGGAGTGTCATCATCACTGCCATGACCGTTGTCATCGTTTTCATTATTGTCATAAAGTATGATTGTCTTCAAGCGATGGCAGGCTGATACAAAACAATTGCCTTACAAGCACAAATAAGGGTGTATTTGTCTTTATAGATTGTCAAAAGGTAGAAACTGTATATATTTGCAGTATATTTGATAGTATATTTGGCTGGAATATGGAAGAAAACGGCACATATACGCTCGACCTGAAGCAGTTCAGGCAGCTTTTCCCGGTCTCGGACTGTCTGAGCATGGGAGATGACATCTGTGTAGTCAATGTAAGATACGACCAGAATCTGAAAATAATGGGGCACCCGTGCCGTTTTGACGGCTTCCTGGCCGTATTCTGCATGTCAGGCGGCCTGAGGCTCACGGTAAACATGACCGAGTTCGACCTGATGAAGGACTCCCTTTTCATAAATCTCCCGGGTAACATCATCAGGGTGTCGCGGCCTGATGTCCAGGGGATGGAGAAACTCAATTTCCTGGTGATCGCCATGACAAGGGAGTTCATGGGAGGGTTCAAAGTCAATATGCCCAAGCTCATAGAAAAAGGGATGATGCTCATGTCCAACCCGTGCATTGTCCTGAACGAGGACGAGAAGGCAATGGCCAGGAAGTATCTCCGTCTTGCCGCCGATGTGCTCAAGTCCAACATGATGTACAAGCGGGAAAGCATTTCCTCCCTGATTTCATCTGTGTTCTTCCTGGCCGGGGGCATAATGGAGCAGCGCGTGATGGAGGCCGACAGCGCCTTGCCCGGACGGACAGACAGGAGCAAGGTGGTGTTTGACCAGTTCCTGAACCTGGTGGCCGACCACCACACAAAAGAAAGGGGCATGGCCTTCTACGCGGACAAGATGTGCCTTACCCCGAAGTATCTTTCCAAGCTCGTGAAGACCGCATCCGGGAAGTCCGCTCCGGACTGGATAGATTCTTTCGTCATCCTGGAGGCAAAGAATATGCTCCGGTACTCGGACATACCTATAAAGGAGATTGTCTCGAGGCTGAATTTCCCCAACCCTTCCACTTTCCACAAGTTCTTCAAGCTCAAGGCCGGGATGACTCCGCTGCAGTACCGCAAGTCCTGACCGGGACCAAGGGGGCTGAGGTAGCCGGCTGGACAGGGCCGGAGAGTCTGGCCCAATTAGCTGATGGCCGGCGGGACGGGCAGAATCGGCCGCGGTGAGGCTGGCAGAATCGGCCGCGGAGGGGCTGGCAGAATTTACCGGGCATCCCGAGCTTCCGGAAATATGCCCTGCAGGGCCTCTGAACGGGGATTTTCCGATCCTGACATTGCGCGGTCCACGGGAAAAGACGGTACCGCGCAAGCCTCCTACAGAAAAACCGGCCACAGAAGCATCTCCATGGCCGGTTTCACAGATTCAGGGTTGCGCGGTGGATTCTGTCACTCCGCAGGGACGACACTGATGGCGGATCCGCCCCCGCTTTCAAAGCAAATTTGCCAATCCGGATTTTAATGCTGACATTTGCGCCCGTTTCCACCGGCGTGGACCGGCACTTTCACGGAACACTATCCGGAGAGGTGCCTGTCTCTGCCGTAGCGGAAACAATGTGTGGGTGAACATTGTGCAGGACGACCGGACATAGCATGACTTTCCGCCGGCTCAGGCCGGATATCGGACAAGTCCTGCATATTATTAATTTACTGCATTATGTATTACCACGCATTTACAGAAGGGCTTAAAAAGGATGCCCTTTTCAGGAACGATGAAGAATTCAGGGCCGGGATGGACCGGATAGGATTCGCCAAGCTTAAAAGCAGAGTCTCTGTGCTCTGCGCACATCTGATGGATAACCATGTGCATTTCCTTCTCGAAGGCACACCTGCCGGCTGCAGACATTTCATGACAGTCTACAAGAAGCTGACATCCATGTGGATTTACAGCAACGCAGCCGAATACAGGAAGATACTCGGCATGGAAATCTGTATCAAGGAAGTGGATGGTGAAGACTACCTGCGCACTGTGATAGGCTATATAATCAGAAACAGTGTGGCGGCAGGGTCAAGAATCATCCCTGCCGATGACAGGTGGAGCACTTCCGGACTTTATTTCAGGGCAGAAGACAAGCTGCTCCCGGACGGATGCAGGTCTGTATCGGAGATCAGCCAAAAGAATCTGCGGTCAATCCTCCGGACCAGGATACAGATTCCCGGAGACTGGCTGCTGCAGAAAGACGGCATGATATGGCCCGGGAGCTATACTGACTTCAGGGCAGTGGAAAGGATATTCAGATCAGTGAAAAGCTACCTTTATGCATTGTCCCGCAACAACGAATTCGAAGTAAACTCCGGGATGCAGAACGGTAGAATCACTTTTTTCTCCGACCGCGAACTCAGGGGCATAGCGAAAACGATGTCTTTCGAACTGTTCAATGACAGCACAATAAGTAATCTTGAAATCAACCGGATATTTCTTCTGGCAAAACAACTCCGTGCCAAGACCGGGTCAAGCATAAAGCAGATTGCCAGGATAGTGCATCTCTCCCCCGAGGCCCTGGAAAAAATAATTTGATATGGTGCGGGGCTGAATCGGCCGCGGAGGGGCTGGCAGAATTTACCGGGCATCCCGAGTTTCCGGGAATATGCCCTGCAGGGACTCTGAACGGGGATTTTCCGACCCTGACATTGCGCGGTCCACGGGAAAAGACGGTACCGCGCAAGCCTCCTACAGAAAAACCGGCCACAGAAGCATCTCCATGGCCGGTTTCACAGATTCAGGGTTGCGCGGTGGATCCTGTCACTCCGCAGGGACGACACTGATGGCGAATCCGCCTCCGCGGGCCATCTTCATTTTAAGGGACGTCTTGGATGTCACTTTCCTGGAAGTGATCTTATAGGCCTCCGGATTGGCCTGGTAGTCGGCATCATCCGCATCCGCATAGACAGTGGCGACGTATTTCTGTCCGGGGGTCAGGAAATCCAGGGAGAACTCCACTTCGCGGGCGTTCTCGTCGGTCACACCGCCGATGAACCACCTCTGGGCCGGATGGTCCGCATCCGGCCTGGCCTTGCGGGCGATGACGATATAGTCACCAGGCTCGGCAAGCAGGTAGCGGCTCTCTGACCAGTCCACAGCCACATCCTTGATGAACTGGAAGGCATCCATGTGCGCCTGGTAATGCTCAGGCATATCGGCAGCCATCTGCAGAGGCGAATACATGGTCACATAGAGGGCAAGCTGGTTGGCGATGGTCGCATTTACATGGGAATTGTTCCCCGGATTTATCTTGGACACGTCCATCATGAAAATACCCGGAGTGTAGTCCATCGGGCCTCCCTGCAGACGGGTGAACGGCAGGATGGTCACATGGAACGGCTTCGACCCGCCGAACGCCTGGTACTCTGTACCGCGGGCGGACTCGTTGCCGATAAGGTTAGGATAAGTCCTGCACAGGCCGGTAGGGCGGACTGCCTCATGCGCATTGACCATTATATGATGCTCTGCAGCCTTTTTCACGGCGTAGAGATAGTGGTTGTTCATCCACTGCCCGTAGTGGTGCTCCCCGCGCGGGATGATGTCACCGACATAGCCGGACTTCACGGAATTGTACCCGTACTGCTCCATCAGGTCATAGGCGGCCTCCATGTGCCTCTCGTAATTGCGCACGGAAGAGGAAGTCTCATGGTGCATCATCAGGCGGATGCCCTTGGAATGTGCATAGTCGTTAAGGGCCTTGATGTCGAAATCAGGATACGGGGTCACGAAATCGAAGACGTAGTCCTTGCTGTTCCCGAACCAGTCCTCCCATCCGATGTTCCAGCCTTCGATGAGCAGCTGGTCGAAGCCGTTCTCCGCAGCGAAATCTATGTACCTGCGGACATTCTCATTATTGGCGCTGTGCCGTCCGCTCGGAGTCGCGGAAGCGAAATCCGTCTGCCCGAGCTTCACCGAACTGAACTCCTTCGTATAGGCCCAGTCACCCTTGCCGGTGATCATCTCCCACCATACGCCCATGTACTTCACAGGCTTGATCCAGGAGACATCTTCGTATGCGCAAGGCTCGTTAAGATTGAGTATTAGCCTGGAAGCCAGGATATCGCGTGCATCGTCAGTGACCATGACAGTCCTCCACGGAGTCTTGCACGGTGTCTGCATGTATCCCTTCCATCCCTGCGCGTCAGGAGTAAGATGCGAAGTGAACACAAAATTCCGGTCGTCAAGGTCCAGATGCATGCAGGAATAGTCCACCAGCGCAGCCTCGTGGATATTGATGTACAGCCCATCGTCGGTCTTCATCTGCAAGGCCGTCTGCACTCCTGTCGGAGAGAACGGGGTCTGGGAAGAGTTGGAAGTAATGGCCGACGGCATCAGGCCGCGGATTTCAGAAAGCCTGGACTCCACATAGTCGTACTCCTGGGTGTCGTAGTCCCCTGGAATCCAGAATGCCTTGTGGTCCCCGGTCATGGCAAACTGAGTAAGCTCCTCTTTGATGATGAAATAGGAAAGGTTATCCTGCCGGGGGAGCTCGTACCTGAAGCCGAGACCGTCGTCATAAAGCCTGAAACGGACTATTACGACCCGGTTGGTCTCCACTTGTTTCAGTCTGACAGCCAATTCATTATAATGGTTCCTTATCTGAGATTCCTCACCCCACACCGGAGTCCATGTCTCATCAAAAGTGTCCCGTTCTGTACTTTCGAGACGGAAGCCGTCATACAGGGAGACAGGTTCCCCGACATGCCCCCTCTCGATCTCGGCACCGAATTCAAGTTCAGGCACCTCGCCTCTGAGCTCGAATCCCATCGTGCTCGGCATGACTGCAGCCTTGTCCTTATAGTCAAGCCAGTAGCATGGCTCTCCCCTTTCGGTGAGGGTGAACTTCAATGAAAGGTTCCCGTCCGGGGACGAAAGGGTCTGCACGCCTGCGGGGGCCGCTTCCTGGGCGGAAAGGGCCGCTGCGGCGGCGAATGTTGTGATCATTGTCAGTATCTTTTTCATTTCCAATACAATATTATTGTTTCCTCTTATATTCCACTATAAGGACCTGGCGGGGGCCGACTACCGTGGAGTCGGAGACTGTGACAGGCTCGCCGGTGATGACATCGCGTCCGTCGTGCAGGCCGTCAGCTATCTCGGCGTAGGTGGACCAAGGGATGTGCTTCTTGCCCCGGGAGTTGTTGATATAGACGAATACGGCATCTGTGTCGTTGTAGCGGAAGTAGCCGTAGGTGTTGTCCCTGGACAGGAAATGGAGGGTCTTCCCGCTGTGGATGACCTCCTTGCCCTTCCTCCACTGGAAGAGTCTGCTGGTGAAGTCGTGCAGTTCCGCCACCTGGCCCTTAGGGACAGGCTTGCCGTCGGTATTCACCTCAGCCGACGCACGTCCTTCAGCAGAGAAAAAGTCCAGCTTGTCACCGGTCCATCCGCCAGGGAAATCCACACGGAGACCGCCGTGTCCCTGGGAGCGGTCCCTGGAGACGAACATCATCTCGTCCCCGTAGAAAATCTGCGGGATACCGCGCATTGTGGCCATCATCGCCATGACTATCCTGTGCCTGTCGGGGTTGTGCCTGAGCACATCTCCGATACGGTCTGTATCATGGTTCCCCGGGAAAATCATCATCTTCGAAAGGTCATGATACACAAAGTCATGCGAAAGACAGTCATATACCTTCGTCATCCCCTCGCCCCATGCATGTGAATCCGTCGGCACAGCCCTCCAGATGGCTTCCTGGAGAGGAAAGTCCATGATGGAAGGGAGATGGGAGTTGAAGCCGTCCTTGTTTTCATTGTCACCCTGCCAGTAGGCAAGCTGAGGGATGGAGGAAGTCCAACATTCTCCCACGATATTGAAGTCAGGGTATTCGTCCAGGACTGCGGCGCACCAGCGGCTCATAGGCTCTTTTTCATTGTACGGATACGTATCCACCCTGAACCCGTCCAGGCCGGCATACTCTATCCACCATATTGCCCACTGCTGGAAATACTTGAGCACAAACGGGTTGTCGAGATTCATGTCCGGCATCGAAGGTACAAACCACCCGCTCTCCTGGAGATTGAGGTCATACCGGGAAGCATTCGGGTCCATGTTTGTGGAGAAGCAGACATTGGTGCCAGTATATTCAGGGAAGACATGGATCCAGTCCTTGAACGGAAGGTCGTCCATCCACCAGTGCGCGGTACCGCAGTGGTTCGTCACGATGTCCATTATGACTTTCAGCCCTTTTTCATGGGCCTTGCCGACAAACTCGCGGTAGAGTCCGTTGGAGCCGAAACGCGGGTCGATATGGTAGTAGTCCGCACAGGCATAGCCGTGGTAGGACCCTTCAGGCTCGTTGTCCAGGAGCAGAGGAGTGCACCAGATGGCCGTGGCACCGAGGCCGGCGATATAGTCGAGATGGTCGATTATTCCCTGGATATCCCCGCCGTGGCGGCCGAAGAATTCGTCGCGTGCCGGCTTCTCGGCGGTGTCATCAGTGGCGTCGTTGGACGGGTCGCCGTTCGCGAAGCGGTCAGGCATGATAAGGTATATCATGTCCGCCGTGGTGAAGCTCTTCCTCTGTGCCGAGCCTTCTGCACGCCGTGCAATCCGGTAAGGATACTTGAATGCCTGTGTGCCGTCAGAGAACACAAGCCAGTAGTCACCGGCCACGGCATCAGGGGCGACAGCCACATCCACGAAAATGTAGTCCGGGCTGTCCCCTTTGTGTATTTCCTTGACTTTCACACCGCTGCCGCCCTCGACTGTCACACTGTACTCAGATATTCCCGCTCCTTTCACCATCAGCTGGAGAGGAGTCTTCATACCGACCCACCATGAAAGAGGCTCCACCCTCTGTATCCTGTCCTCCGCATCCGGAGTGGCGGCCGGATCAAACGCGGCGCCGCCACTGCAGGAGACGGCACATGCAATAGAGATTGCCATTATCAGTTTCCTCAACATAATTTTTTTTGTAAATTTAAAAGTTGTTCTGAAATTTTCCGACACAAGCGGGATTTTATTATTCTTCAGATATTGTCCATTCCCACGGAGGACAAAGCTGCACGGAGACAGTGACCTTGTTGTCAGGAAGAGTCCTGGTGAACACCAGAGTGTTTCCGGCCGTGGAGACGATGTCGAACTTCCCGCCCTTCTCTCCGGCGGACAGTGCGGGATTCCTGTGCCTTATGTTTATCAGTTCCTTGTAGAAATCAGTGTAACTGTTCTCTTCCCATGCAGGCACAGGGTCTTTCTCGAAAAACTCGAACCTGTGGTTCCACCCCATCTCCTGCCCGGTGTAGATGAGCGGCTGCCCGCCAGGCAGGGTGAAAGTCAGCACAGCCATTGCCCGTGCGGCATCGCCCATGCGCTCGAACTCGGTGCCCGCCCAGGAGTTCTCGTCATGGTTGGACGTGAACATGAGGCGGAAAGCCTCTGCGGGATAGGCGGCCGAATCCTCGGCGATATACTCTTCAAGGTCCGGCACTCCTTTCCTGCCCTGCGCGATGTCATTCAGCAGATGGTGCAGTTTCCAGGCATACGAAGCGTCAAAGGCATCCTCATGCAGTTCCGGGGTCTCGCCTTCCGCAAGGAAATATACTCCCGGATAGTCCTTCCTCAGCTGCGGAAGGGTCTCTCTCCAGAAATCCACAGGGACTTCGCAGGCCATGTCGCACCTGAACCCGTCCACTCCCTTGTCCAGCCAGAACCGCATGGCATTCGCCATCGCGGCACGCATGTCCTTGTTGTCGTAATTCAGCTCCGCGATGTCCGTCCAGTCATACTGCGTCACCGTATTGCCCAGGGAATCACGGACATACCAGTCAGCCGGCTTACCGGACTCCCACACGGCGTCAGGCGAGGTGTGGTTGGCCACCCAGTCCAGTATCACTTTGAATCCTGACTCGTGTGCCTGGGAGAGGAACCTGTCGAAATCGTCCATGTCGCCGAATTCGGGGTTCACGTCACAGTAGTCCCTGATGGCGTAGTAGGACCCGAGCGTACCTTTCCGCTCTTTCACCCCGATGGGATATACCGGCATGAGCCAGAGTACATCCACTCCGAGCTTTTTCAGGCGCGGAAGCTGCCGTGCAGCCGCGTCGAAGGTCCCTTCAGGGGTATACTGACGTATATTCATTTCGTAGATTACTGCATTGTAGGCCCAGTCCGGATGCGGCCCGGCCGGCGCGTCCTGTTTCGGGGCGCAGGAAGAAAGCGCCGCTGCTGCAAGGAGGGCGGCAAGCGAGGTAATGATGGTCTGGAATCGGTTCATGGTTTATGGTTTTACAATATTTTCTCTTTACTGCAGGTCGAAGACCACGGAGGACAGGCCGTCGAGCCGGAGGGCCGTGCTCCCGTCCCCGCTCTGCACCTGCGCATCACCGAGCAGGGCCACAGGCGCAGACAGGTCGTCGGTAAAGTCGAGCACCTGTGCACTTTCACCGAAATTGTGCACCACAAGCATCTTCTGGCCCTCATAGACCATATACCATGCGGCGATCTGGCTGTATTCGGCATTGTTCTCGTTATAGACAGGATGCTTCTCCATGGTCCCCAGGGCAAAGGCAGGATAGGTGTTCCGGAGCCGTCCGAAGGTCCGGTATACATTCAGAATCGAGCCGGCGTCTTCCTGCTGCGCCTCCACGGATATCGAAGAAGTCAGCATTCCCATGTCCACCTTGCCCGAAAGGCTCCCGTCCGCGAGCCCGGAGCCGTTCCTGTCCCACATGACAGGGGTGCGGACATACTCGTCGCCATTGGCTTTGGTACCCCAGTAGCCGAGTTCCTCGCCCTGGTATATATAAGGGGAGCCCTGAGCCGTGAGGAGCACCGCTCCGGCAAGTTTCATCTTCGCGATATCCTGTCCGAGATCTGAACCGGCACGGTCCTCGTCATGGTTGGAAAGCTTGGTGGCCTCGATATAGTCCGGCCTGTACTGCGAGTACATGGACTGGTAGCCGAGTATGTCGTTCACGAAATAGCATCCTGTGCCGTTCTGCAGGGCCCATTTGAGCCTGTACCAGAACGAGAATTCGAACAGGGCAGGAAGCCCTTTGTAGTAAGGCGCAGCCTTGTCCGCCTCGTCGAGCATCTCCCCGACCATGTAGAAGTCCCCTGAGCCTCCGGCAGCATGGTAAGACTGGTTCATCCTGTCGTAGAACTTCTGCAGGAACACGGGGTTCTCGTCGCTGTCCTGGTTGTGGTAGATATGCTTGACCGCATCCAGACGGAATCCGTCCACACCCATCTGTACCCATTTGTCGGCGGCCTCCGTCACTGCCTTGAACGCCCCGGACTGCTCTGCCTCTGACGCCGGGCCGTAGTTCAGGTCTGCGAACCAGTCCGTCCAGAAGTGGGAGTGGTACATCAAAGGGAGGGAGAAGAGGATGTTCCCGGGATCGAAGGACGCCGTGCTGACGGCCAATGGGAACGGTTCCCCGAGTGTGATTACAGAAGCATTGTCAGGAGCGCCGTACTTCGTGCCGGCTGTCCATTCCGTGGTGGAGGTGCGGATGAGGAATCCCCAGTCCGAATCGAAATCCAATGTCTGCGAATACATCCCTTCGGAGGTCTCGTAGAATCTCTTGGTGACAGCCTCACCGTAATAAAGGTATTTCCCTCCTTCGGATGTGTCCGTATTGTCAGGATCGGCCGCAGCCGATGTCTCAGTCACTGTGACTGTAGGAGCGGACGGGTCGGTCCAGTCTAGCACGAAACGGTATCTCCCAGTGGCCCCTGCCCCTGAAGAGGTGGCGAACCACTGTCCGGAATCGTATCCGGCAGCTCCCTCAGTGGCTATCTGGGCGATGTTGCCTGCAGCTATGTCGGATGCCGGGTCTTTGGAGAACGCATAGAAGTCCCTGTACCGGCTGTCCTCCGATGCGGCCGCATCCACGAACCACGGGTGTTCGCGCGAGGTATGGTTCAGCACATAGTCCAGGTATATCTTTATGCCGTGGCTGTGCGCGTCATCTATAAGGGCCTGAAGGTCGGCCTCCGAGCCGAAATCAGGATTGACAGCGGCATAGTCTGTCACATCATATCCGTGATACGAAGATGACGGATGTATCGGGGAGAGCCACACCGCAGACACCCCGAGCGCGTCGAGGTAGCCCAGCCTTTCCCTCAACCCCTTAAAGTCACCGGTCCTGTCCGCGTCGTCGCTGTCTGCAAAGCTGTAGACCAGGGCCTGGTATGAGATGCCGGCACGCTTCACGCCGTCCCACTCTGCCGGGTCAGCCACTACCGGGTCCCCTTCAAACTCCGGAACGGCGCCGTCCTGGCTGACGGTCACCTCCACCTGGCTGCATCCCGGGGCGGAAAAAGTGAGCACCAGGGATCTTTCATCCTGCCCGGTATTGGGAGCCGCCTCCAGGGCGAATGTGGTAGAGACATTGCCGTAAGTCATGCCAGGGGTGCACCATTCGCTTCCCTGCGGCTGTTCCACAGACCATGAGCCGGCATTTGTGCGGACTTCAATGTATTCAGTGCCGCCCTCTGCACTGAAGGCGATGGTCTCCGGTGTCACAGTAAGGGTCCCGGCCTCTTCAATGACCGGGTCCTTGCACGAGACCATCTGAAGCGTCACAGCTGCTGCAATCAGGATGAAGAAATATCGTTTCATCTTAACAGTCAATATTTTGTTTATCTGGCGGCATACGGACCGGTCAGGGTCCGTATGCCAATATAAATGACTTTCTATCGTCACTATTTGTCAGCAGGTGTCCTGCCTTCTGACATCACATAGACAGTAAGGTTATCAAGGTCAAAGTATATGTCATAAGTGCCGTCAAGGCTCACTGACATATTCTGTGAACCGCCGCTTGAAACCACCGCCACGGCAGCATTTACATCTACAGCACCACCTGATTCGGTACCGAAATTGGCGGCATCGTTCCACTCGTTGTTATAACGGATCTTGAACTGGTCTGTCGTAGTCAAGACAACACCCTTCCTGACAAGATACCCGCCGTCCTCTGTCATGGAGAGGTCACCTATATCACCCCAGCCGTTCACAGTTCCGCAAATACCGTATGTTCCGGCAACATATTCCGGTTTCATCCCTGTCTGGGTCACATACGCGCGACCGGCGTCAGGAAGAATCCAGTAATCGTATGTCCCGGCATCATTGATCACGGCGTTCACAGAAGATGTAGAGACATTGAACGAAGCACCTATTGTCACGGCGTATGGGTTCTGGCCTCCGGCAAACTCTGTATCGACAGCATACCACTGTCCGTCAGGATCCTTGAAGCCGAACTGGGATGATGCGGCCACTTCAATGCCCTCAGCCTTGAAAACACTTATGTTGGACCCGGCTGAAACCATCTCGATGTCGCCCCAATCCGGAGTAGCGACAGTCTGACCGTGTACTACCCAAGTGCTTTCCGGTTCAGGCTCCGGTTCCTCGCCTCCGCCAGTGCCGTAGTCGGCGGCATTGAGTTCCCAGGTCATCTCCTCAGGGTTGTTGAAGTTCACATACAGACGGTAGTTGCCTGCAGGGGCGGTAATGTTGTTCCCGCCGTCAAGTATGCCTGATGTCGAGGCCGCGCCGGTCGTGGCCACACCCCATGACACATCCCATGCACCGTCCGCACGCACCTTGAATTCGCCTTCCGCAGGGAATTCCACATCGGCCCAGAACACCTGTTTCTCCGTATCGAAGTTCATCACCACGTCGCTTCCCCAGCTGTTGAAATCACCTACCACGCCCAGCTGGTCGAATGAAAGTTCCTTGGTAAGCACCATAGAGCTGCGGTTGAATGTGAAGCGGTAGAAATTGTGCGAGTATGCCATGATATTCCCTGAACTTCCGGCGCTGATGAGCTGTATAGTGGCAGCCTCGGCCTCAGGCGCTGCGGTCTCGCCGTCCGTACCCCAGTTGCTGTCATCGGACCAACCTGTCTCGGTTCCCCTGATCTTGAAGCCGTTGGCCGCCTTGCCGCCGAATCCGATCACGCCGGCATAGTTCACCTCGTCACCGGAGAAGCTGAACAGTTCCTGGGTCTGTCCGTCGGCCCATCCGCAGAAGTCGCCGATGACATAGACCATCGGATAAGTCCTTTCCGCCTCGGTTACAGTAACCTTTAC
>JADIMB010000115.1 GCA_017694995.1 Candidatus Cryptobacteroides faecavium
TTCGAGGCGTGCGAGATAGCGAGGTTCAGCCCGGACAAGAGACTCAGATACGAAAAGGAGATGATAACGGAAAGGGACTACAGGAACATACTCGAGACCGCCCGCGAGGACGGCTTCGCCGAGGGTGAGGCCAAAGGTCTTGCAGAGGGTAAGGCGGAAGGCAGTGCCGCCAAGGCCGCGGAAATCGCCAGGGCCATGCTGGCCTCGGGGATGGATATTCCTCTGATTTCATCTCTGACCGGGCTCCCGGAGGAAGAGGTCAAGAGACTGTAAGACAAATCGGAGAAGAATGGTATTTTTCAGACGGGGGCTGTGTCAGTGACATCGTCCCCGTTGTCTTTATGAGCGGGGACACAGGTCAGGAATGGAGGATTGGGCAGTCATCGTCATTGGAACCGTACATGACAGTTGAAGATAACGGGTGAAAGATGTCTGTGATTGTCGGTATTGTCGTATCTTTGTCTGAAGTCAACATTGTCATTTATGGAGAACATACATGCAGAAAGAGTAGCGCAGATCCGGCGGATGATGTCCGGGAACGGATGGGATGCGGTAGTGATTTCGGGTTCGGACCCGCACGGGAGTGAATATCCTGCGCCGAGATGGAAACAGGTCGAGTGGGTCTCGGGTTTCACTGGCGAGGCCGGTGATATGGTCATCACGAAGGACCATGCAGGTCTGTGGACTGATTCAAGATATTTCATACAGGCTCTGGAACAGCTTGACGGCAGCGGTATAGAGCTGCACAGGACCAGGGTGCCCGGGGCTGTCGGCATTCCGGAGTGGGTGGCCGGACATGCGGATGTGGTGGCCCTTGACGGCAAAAGCCACAGCATGGCATCTGTCATGGATATCCGGAAGGCCCTTGAGAATCTGCATGACGATGGCGGGAAGGAGTGTGCCTTGCTTGATGTCCCTGATATGCTGGAGCGGATATGGGAAGACCGCCCGTGGATTCCCGTGACGCCTGTCACTACGCTTGATGAAAAGGATGTGGGTGAATCACGGTTGCACAAGATAGTGTGGCTCAGAAAATTCCTTATGTCAGAAGGCTATGATGCCATCCTTCTGTCAGCTCTCGATGATATAGCCTGGACTCTTAATGTACGCGGGAGCGATATCGAATACAACCCTCTGGTGATATCGTATCTCATGGTGACTCTCGAGGATGCCGTGTGGTTTGTCAGGAAAGGGGATGCGGGACAGCCGGACGCGGACACCCTGGACAGTTTCAACGAGCTCAATGCCGACGGGGTGACTGTCTCCGGATATGACGACCTCGCCCTGTGTATTGCGGAGCAGGAAGAAGGCTTCAGGTTATTCGTGGATGGCGCGACCCTGAACTATTCCACCTTCAAGATGCTCTCCGGCGTGCTCGGGGAAGAGTGTGTGATTCCAGGTACATCTCCGGTCTGCCTGCGCAAGGCTGTCAAGAACCCGGTCGAGATATCTGGTCTCCGTGAAGCGTATTTGGAGGATGGGGCAGCTGTGGAGCAGTTCCTGTACTGGCTTGAGACATCTGTGCATTCCGGAGCCGTTGTGACAGAGTGGGAGGCATCTGAGAAACTCACCTCACTCAGGAGTGCTATTCCTGGATACAGGGGGAACAGTTTCGCGAACATCTCCGCTTATGGTGCCAATGCTGCGCTGCCTCACTACAGCACTCCGCGTGAAGGCTCTGCGGTGATTATGCCCCGGGGCCTTTACCTGACTGATTCAGGAGGGCAGTACCTTTTCGGTACCACGGACATCACCAGGACAGTCCCTATGGGAGAATGCTCAGACCTCGAGAGAGAGGATTACACGTTGGTGCTCAAAGGTATGATACAGCTCGCGACGGCCGTTTTCCCTCGCGGTACGGCCGGCTGCCAGATAGATGTGCTGGCCAGGAATGCCCTGTGGCGCTGCAAGCGCAATTTCGGGCACGGCACAGGACACGGGGTGGGGTTCTATCTCTGCGTCCATGAAGGCCCTCAGGACATCAGGCAAAACTTCAATTCGCAGCCTCTGTTGCCTGGAATGGTCACTTCAGACGAGCCTGGGATATACCGTGAAGGAGAATACGGGGTCAGGCACGAGAATATACTGCTGTGCAGGGAAGCAGGGAAGAATGACTTTGGAGACTGGCTTGACTTTGAGACACTCACTTGCTGCCATATAGATACTTCAGCTATAGTTCCAGGGCTGCTTTCTCCCGAAGAGAGGGATTGGCTGAACCGTTACAATTCGTCTGTGTATGAACGGCTTTCAGCCAGGCTGCCGGTTGAGGTGGCTGCCTGGCTGAAAGAAAAGATTGAGCCTCTCCCGCTTTAGTAACGCAGGTCTAGGGCATTACAGATTACCTGCAAGATACTGGTCGTATGCCGACATGTCCACCAGGCCGTGTCCGGAGAGGTTGAACAGAATGACCTTGCTTTCCCCGGCTTCCCTGCATTTCAGGGCTTCGCGGACAGTTGCCGCGATGGCGTGGCAGGATTCCGGCGCAGGGATTATCCCCTCGTTCCGGGCAAACAGGACACCGGCCTGGAACGACTCGTGCTGTCCTATGTCCACTGCCTCCATGTACCCGTCTTTCAGCAGCTGGGAGACTATGACCCCTGCCCCGTGGTACCTCAGGCCTCCGGCATGAATGTTCGCCGGGGTGAACTCATGCCCGAGCGTGTACATAGGAAGAAGCGGGGTATAGCCTGCCTCGTCCCCGAAGTCATACTCGAATTTCCCGTGCGTCAGCTTTGGACATGATTCAGGCTCTGCCGCGATGAACCTGGTCCTGCGCTCCCCGGAGAAGACATGGCGCATGAAAGGGAAGGAAATGCCGCCGAAATTTGACCCTCCCCCGAAGCAGGCTATTATCATATCGGGGTATTCTCCAGTCATTTCCATCTGCTTCTCGGCCTCCAGTCCTATTACGGTCTGGTGCAGGGCCACATGGTTCATTACGGAGCCGAGTGTGTATTTGCAGCCGGGGGTCATCCGTGCCAGCTCCACCGCCTCTGAAATCGCCGTGCCGAGCGACCCCTGGTGATTCGGCGTGCGGGTGAGGATGTCCTTGCCAGCCCTTGTGGACATGGACGGAGACGGAGTCACCTGGGCTCCGAACACCTGCATCATGCTTCTCCTGTAAGGCTTCTGCTCATAGCTTATCTTAACCTGGTAGACCGCCGCCTCCAGCCCGAAGAGCCTTGCGGCATACGAAAGAGCCGTACCCCACTGTCCGGCGCCTGTCTCGGTGGTGACATTCTTCACGCCCTCCTTCTTGCAGTAATATGCCTGCGCAAGGGCCGAATTCAGCTTGTGTGACCCCAC